>JALHNN010000166.1 GCA_022843505.1 Sulfuritalea sp. | reverse complement strand
GTTGTCCCTCCAGCGCTACATGCCCGACGGCGGAATGTTTGGCGAACGCCGCAGCCTGGTAGTCTGGTCGTTGATCATACTCGGCGGCACGTTCGCAAATGGCCTGGTCTATGTCTCTGTACTACGGGCCGGCAGTCTTCTTACTGCTGAGGAAGTATACGCAGCCCTTGTCCACTTTTGGGTGGGGGATGCAGTGGGCATTTTTGTGGCGCTGCCGCTCTTCTGGTGGCTGCAAGATGCGCCCCGGCGATTGATCATGCGATCTGCGGTGATCCGCGACGAGACGGCGGGCTACCTGATTCTGGCTGCCCTCATGCTGTGGGGCGCCTTCGTCCACGGTGCTGCGACCAACTTTCGCTATTTCTACGTGCTTTTTCTCCCCGTTGTATGGGCAGCTTCACGGCAGGGATTTGCCGGCGCGGTGTTCTGCGTCTCTGTCGTTCAGGTCGGAATGATCTGGGCTGAATCGTTCTATGACTCGTCCGAGATCACCCTGCTGGAAGTTCAGATAAGGGCGCTTGTCCTTGCTATCGTCGGTTTCCTGATCGGGGTTGCCGTCGACGAGCATCGGCGCGCCAGCGCCGAGCTTCGACAGTCGGTCCGGTTGGCGGTCGCGGGTGAAATGGCAGGCGCACTAGCCCACGAACTGAATCAGCCGCTGACCGCACTGACTGCCTACTGCTCCGCGTGCAAGCACCTTCTTGATCGCGGAGCCAGCGACGCACAATTGAATGACGTAGTGGCGCGTATCGGCGACCAGGCGGGGCGGGCGGCCGATATCGTCAGGCGGCTCAGGGACTTTTTCCGCACGGGGGCGACCACTCTCGAACCCCTCTGGCTCAATTCGGTCATCGAGACTTCGGTTGCCCCTTTCCAGCAGCGGGCAGCTGATGACGGAATCACGTTTTCCGTCGGCCCTGCGCCTGCCGTCATCGTGCTGGCCGACCGACTCCAGATCGAACTGGTTCTGCGCAATCTTCTGGCAAACGCCTTTGAGGCCGCGCTCGACGGGGAGCGTGAGCCGTCAGTGGTCATTTCAGCGCGAAGTGAACCCGGGAAACGGGTAACAATCGAAATCGAGGATAGCGGATCTGGCTTTGCGCCCGAGATGGTAGGGCAGCTGTTCGAGCCCTTCAAATCAACCAAATCCAGCGGACTTGGGCTCGGTCTCGCGATTAGTCGGTCAATAGCCGAAGCACATGGTGGTAGTCTGACGGCGGTGGTGGGCGGACGAGGACGGTTTCGATTCACGCTGCCCGTCGAGTCAAGAGGTATCGGCACAAATGGATAACACCGTATTCATCATCGACGACGACGCCTCGGTTCGGGATGCCCTGGGTCTGCTACTTGGGCTGCGCGGCTACCGGACGGTGATGTTCGCCGATGCATCCAGCTTTCTCAAGGCCTATCAGGGCGATTGGCGAGGTTGCCTGTTGATCGACATCCGCATGCCTGGAATGGACGGCCTCTCGCTGCAGGCCGAACTGGTGAAGCGTGGCTGTGTTCTGCCGACAATAATCGTTACGGGGCATGGCGATGTGGCATCGGCGCGTAGCGCATTCCGGGCTCGGGCGATTGATTTTCTGGAGAAGCCCATCGACGAGTCCCGGCTGTTTGCTGCCATCGACGAGGCACTGGCGCGCCAGGAGGCGAGCGGCAGTGAAATTAGAGCCCGGCAGGAATTCTCGCGTCGCGTGGATACCCTGACGCCGCGGGAACGGGAGGTCCTGGATCTGGTCGTGGCCGGTCGGCATAACCGCGAAATTGCGGAGGAACTCGGCATCAGCGTTCGTACCGTGGAAGTGCACAAGGCGCGGATGATGTCCAAGCTTGATGCGAACAGCATTCCCCAGCTGGTGCGCGCGAGCCTCGGGGCGGATACGCAGGATGGCAAGATTGACGCCGGCAACTAGCGGATGCTACGCAGGCACCAGCGCTAGGTTTTCGAACTGCTTGGCAGTCAGAACGCCTGGTCCCAGCGGACCGACAGGCGGATGGCCGCATTGATGAGCCCCACCATGCTGTAGGTCTGGACGAAATTTCCCCATTGCTCGCCGCTGCGGGGATCGATGTGTTCTGCCAGCAGGCCATGCCGATTGCGCAGGGAAAGCAGCTTTTCAAAGAGATTGCGCGCCTCTTCCCGCCGTCCAAGGGCGGCCAGTGCATTTACGTACCAGAAGCTGCACACCAGAAAGGCGTTCTCGGGTTCGCCGAAGTCGTCCTTGACCAGGTAGCGGAAGACAAAGCCATCGCGCAGCAGATCGGACTCGATGGCCGTGACTGTGCTGGCGAAGCGCGGATCATCCGCTTCCACGAAGCCGACCTCCGCCAGCAATAGCAGGCTGGCGTCCACCGTGTCACCTTCGAAAGTGGCGGTAAAGCAGCTACGTTGCCAGTTCCAGGCGCGTTCGCAGACTACGGCGTGGATCCGCTCGGCCTGGCCGCGCCAGTAATCCGCCCGATCGGCCAGCCCGAGCCGGGTGGCGATCCGGGCCAGGCGGTCGCACGCGGCCCAGCACATTACGGACGAAAAGGTGTGAACATGCGCGCTGGTACGCAGTTCCCAGAGGCCGGCATCGGGTTGGTCAAAACAACTGGCGGCGCGCTCGCCCAGGGGCTCCAGCTGACGAAACAAGGTCGCATCGCCTCGGCGCGTCAGGCGTTGGTCGAAAAAAATGTGGGTTGCCGCCAGCACCGCCGATCCATAGACGTCGTGCTGGATCTGCGCGTAAGCCTGATTGCCGATCCGGACCGGACCCATCCCGCGGTAGCCGGTCAGTCCCTCGGCAATCGTCTCCGTTAGGCGGGCGCGGCCGTCGATGCCGAACACGGGTTGCAGCGGCCCGTTCCCCGCTTCGGCGACGACATTGACGATGTAGGCCAGATAGCGTTCCATGGTTCGGGTTGCGCCTAGGCGATTCAGGGCATTCACGACGAAGTATCCGTCGCGCAGCCAGCAGTAGCGATAGTCCCAGTTGCGTCCGCTGTTTGCGGATTCGGGAATGGAGGTCGTCACCGCCGCGATGATGGCCCCGGTATCGTCATAAGCATTTAGTTTGAGCGTTATGGCGGCTCGGATGACTTCCTCCTGCCACTCGAACGGAATGCCAAGGAAGCGCACCCATTCCTGCCAGTAATGCTCGGTTTCCTCGAGGAATCGACGCCCGGTTTCACCGGCAGACTCGTGCACCGTCTCGTCAGGCCCGAACAGCAGTGTTGCCGTTCCTTCGAGGAAGAATGGAGTCTCGTCGAGAATCGCCGTGATCGACGCATCGGTCGTCAGTCGCAAGGTCAGCGATGGCATCACATAACGCACGTGATTGCTGCCCCAGGTGGTGGTCGGCCTGTCACGGCCGATGTCGCAAACCGGCCGCAAGCGGATCTTCACTCGCGGGCTCCCTTCCAGGCGCCGCAGCCTGCGCACGAGCATGGTTGGCCTGAACATGCGTCCGAACAGTTCGAAGCGTGGCGCAAAGTCAATGATCTCAACCCCACCACCATGGGCATCGTACAAGCAGGTCCGCACGATGGCGGTATTCTCGACATAGGCCTGCTCGGCCCTGTCAAAGTCGATTAGCTCGACGGTGAAATAGCCTTGATCCGGTTCAGCGTTGAGCAGTGAGCAGAACACGGGATCACCGTCGAAGCGGGGAAAGCAGCCCCAGACGATCTTGCCCATGCCATCCAGCAAGGCACCGACCGTGCAATTGCCGATCAGGGCAAGGTCTAGCGAGGTATTCATGAATTTCCTTTCGCAATTGCCGTCAGCAGGTCGACCACGGCCGCAACGTCCGGCAGGCAATATCGCGCCACCGTCGTGCCAGCGCCGACTTTCACCGATAGGCCGTGCGCGGCATTGACCACGGCAAATCCGTGCTCATCCGTACTGTCGTCGCCGATGAACACGGCGCGTCGGCCGCGAAAAGGCGCTTCCTCGAGGAAGGCCGCGATTGCTTCGCCTTTGTCCGCTCCGGCCAATTTGACTTCGAGTACGCGCTTTCCCCGTTGCAATGTCAGCTCGCGGGAATGTTCTCTGACCAGGGCGCGCAGACTGCGGTGCAACCAGGAGGCGAGCATGGGACGGTTTCGGTAATGCACCGCGAGCGAAAGGCCCTTCTCCTCGACCAGGACATCGGGATGGCGTTGCAGCAAGGCTTCGATTGCCTGTTTCGCCGGCCCCAGGCTTTCCCTGCTTCCGACTTCGGTTCGCCTGCCGGAGGCACTCCTGCGTTCCAGGCCGTGCTGGCCCGCGGCGGGCAGAGTCAGCGGCTTCAGGTGCCGGTCAAGATCATCGATGCTACGACCGCTGATCAACGCCAGGGCACCCCCGGAGCGCTGATGGAGCAGCTGGAGCATGTGGCGCAGCTTGTCGTCGATCAGGATGGCCGAAGGCCGCTCGGCGATGGGGACAAGGGTACCGTCAAGGTCGAGAAAGATCGCCAGGTCGCCGGGGGCCGAGCTGGCAAGCGGCGGGTGGGGCTTGAGACATCGCAGGCGGTTTCGACGCATTGCTTCCCGAGGCCTCCCTATGCCAACGCCGGCCGAACGGCAGGCTTTTCCAGAACTTCACCGCGCCGCCGCACGGTGGCCGCGTCGAGCAGCATCCGGCCCGCCCAGCGATAGACGTTGAATTCGCTGACGAGCCCTCGCATCAGGCGCATGCGGTCGCGCTGCTCGCTTGGGGGCATGGTCAGCGCGAGTTGCAGTGCGGCGGCACACTGTTCAATGTCGTAGGGATTCACGATCAGGGCTTCCGGCAACTCGCGGGCCGCGCCGGTGAACTGGGACAAGACCAGGACGCCCTGTTCATCGTCGCGGGCAGCGACATACTCCTTGGCGACCAGGTTCATTCCGTCATGCAGGCTGCTCACGAAGCAGCAATCGGCGCCCCGGTAGTATTGATACACCTGTTCGGCATCGTGATGTTCCACCTTGAGCAGGATGGGGGGTGGCAGCTTGCGTTCGCCGCGCACGAAGCGTTCGTTTATTCGTGTCGCGAGGGCGCGTACTTGTGCATCGTGGTTCTGGTAGTCCTCGATGCTGGCGCGACTTGGGGCTGCAATCTGCAACAGGCTAAAGCGTCCCACCCATTCCGGCTTCAGTTCCAGTAGACGCTCAACTGCCCGGAAGCGTTCGAGGATTCCCTTGGTATAGTCAAGGCGATCTACCCCGATGCAGACGCGATGGTCGCGCGGGAGCCCGTTGCGCTGGCGTAATTCGGCAGCACACTGGTCGATCGGCGTACTCAGCATCGACGCGTCCGGTGGCCAGGCAATCGATATCGGATAGCGCCGGACGGCAGTCAGCAGGCCGCCGAGCGAGACCGTGAAGCTCTCCCGATCGACACGCGCCTCGATGAAGCGATCGACGCTGTCGACGAAATTGTTGCAGTGAAACTGGGTGTGGAAGCCGAGGATGCTGCTTCCGAGCATCCCCTCAAGGATCTCGTCGCGCCAAGGGCAGATGGCAAACGATTCCGGATTCGGCCAGGGAATGTGCCAGAACGTGATCACGGTTGCCTGCGGCAGCTCTTCGCGGATCATCTTCGGCAACAGGGCGAAATGATAGTCCTGCACCAGTACGATCGGGTTTTTGGTGCGCGATTCGCTGACGACGGTGCGGGCGAACTTGCGATTGACCGCGACGTAGTGCGCCCAGTCGGACGCACGGAAGGTGGGGCGCACATGGGCGATATGACAGAGAGGCCACAGGCCTTCATTGGCAAAGCCGTAGTAATAGCCTGCCTCCTCTTCGGCACTCAGCCATACACGACGGATGTTGTAGGCGGGTTGGTCAGGCGGTACGGCAACCCGGTCGTGGCGATCGACGACGTCGCGGTCGGCCGAGCCGCTGCCATGTGCTATCCAGGTGCCCTTGCAGGCGCGCATGATGGGCTCGAGCGCCGTCACCAGGCCGCTGGCGGGACGCTGGACCTCGATGCGTTCGCCGCGACGTTCGTGGATGTAGGGCTCACGGTTGGACACGACGATGACGTCTTCGCCGCGCAAGTCACCGCGCAGGATTGCGCGTAGGGAATCCGGCGACCAGGTGATTTGCGACTCGTCGCGTGCCCGGCGCTCGGTTTCGAGTTCGCGTACGAGGCGCTCGATGTCGCGCGCAATGGGCCGAAACTCGGGCATGTTCATGGTTGTCGCCGGATCCCGCAAAAGTCCTTCGCCGCGGAGCAAGGAGCGCATGCCGGCCAGCCAGCCGCGCCAGGACAGCTGGGCGATGATGACCGTGAGCAGCGAGACGACAGCGGCCAGACCAAGAAACCCATAGACGAGATAGCGCTTGGTTTCTTCGCTGCGGCGCGTCACGAAGCCGAG
>JALHNN010000165.1:4737-6365 GCA_022843505.1 Sulfuritalea sp. | reverse complement strand
GACGTGGTCGAGGAGCCGCCCGGGGGTGGCGACGACGATCTCGCGGCCCTCGCGCAACTGGGCGATCTGCGGCTTGATGTCCACGCCGCCGTAGATGCAGACCGAGCGCAGCGGCAAATGCTTGCTGTAGGTGACGACGCTTTCATGCACCTGCATCGCCAGCTCGCGCGTCGGCGCCAGGATCAGGGCGCGCACCGGGTGGCGCGCCGGCGAGGGCGAGGAACTCGCGTACTTGGCCAGGCGCTGCAGCAGCGGCAGGGTGAAGCCGGCGGTCTTGCCGGTGCCGGTTTGCGCCCCGCCCATGACGTCCTTGCCTGCGAGGATGATGGGTATCGCCTGGCTCTGGATCGGTGTCGGGTGGGTGTAGCCGTTGTCCTTGACCGCGCGCAGCAGTTCGGGAAGGAGACCGATGTCGTCGAAAGTCGGCGCTGGCGCTACGGCGGCAGCGGTGTCGACGGGAATGGAAGGGGTGGTGCCGTTGTCGTTTGCGTCCAATGGAACTCCTGAATCGGCCTGCCCATTGCTGGGAACCGGTTCAGGCGGCGAAGCGCTTGAGGGAATTGCGGCGGATTGCCGAATCGGGCGCCAACCGGCAGGGCGCGCAGGACCCGTATTGTATTACAGGCGTGGCTCCTGCCCGGCAGGCTATTTGAGCGGGCCCTCGGTCGTGCTGTCGGCCTACTTCATCGTCTCACCGGCGGACTTCCTCAGGCGCTCGAAGTTGCCGGCGGCGCTGAGCTTGGCTTTCAGGGCATGGGCGACTTCCTGGCCCAGTTCGCCCGGGGTGACGCCGCCATTGGCCTTGCCGACATTCTTCAGCACGATGTCGGCCAGCGGGATGCTGACGGTCTTGCCGCCCATGAAGTCGGCACTGGCCTGGGCATTGGCGTTGCAGATGGTCAGTTCCTCCACGATCATGCGGATGCTGCCGCGGCTTCCGCCCTTGGTCGGGCCGAGATAGGCGGCGATGTTCTTCGGTATGGCGTCGAAATTGGTGCTGCCGTTGGATTTTTCGTAGATCACGTCAGGGTTCTCGATGACCAGCGTGCGTATCACCGTGACATCCTGGTTGAGGGTAGAGAGGTCGACGTCCACCGCGATGTTGTTCACGCGCAGCGCGTAGGGCGTCTTGAATCCCTTGGGATTGCCGATCAACAGGCCGCTGATGACCCCCGTGCCTTTCGCTGGAGAGATTTCGACTTTCTCGACACCCACCCTGGCCTGCGTCATGGCGCTGCCATGGTGGCTGATCGCGTCGGCGACGATCTCGTCAAGATTGTCGGTCAGCCAGTAGAGGGCGCCGAAAACCAGCAGGGCGATGGTCAGCAGGGGGAAAAGGAATTTTCGCACGCGCGGCTCGTGTTCTTGCGGCCGCTAGGATAGTCCCTTTGTGAAAAAAATGGGCAATCCGCCCCAGGCTATGACAAAAGCGATAGCCCGGCGAAAACTAGCGTTTTGCGGCGGCCTTGGCGGCGCTGGTCTTGAGCTCGGCAAGCAGTCCGTAAAGCTGGTCGCGGTGCTTCTCGTCCATTCCGGCAAACATCTCGACCATCCACCCTTCATGCGCCTCGGCCATGCGGCGGAAGCTCTTGCGGCCTTCGGGGGTGAGCTTGACGATGTAAGCGCGG
>JALHNN010000165.1:0-4727 GCA_022843505.1 Sulfuritalea sp. | reverse complement strand
GTCCTCGCGCACCACCAGACCTTCGCGCACGAGCTGGTCCGTGATTCCCGTGACATTGCCGCCGGTGACCATCATGCGTTTGGAAAGCTCGCCCATCTTCAGGCCCTGCGGCGAACGCTCGAGCTGCGACATCAGGTCGAAACGCGGCAGGGTGATGCCGAACTCGCTACGCAGCCTGGCGCGGACGTGATTCTCGATCAGGTTGGTGCAGGCCAGCATACGCAGCCAGAGCCGCAGGTCATGGGCATGCTCGGCGGTGACGCGGGTCTCGCTGTCGGGAATGGTGGTCTTCGACATGGTGGTTTGGGATTGGCGGAGCGCCGAGGGATTGATATATCGATCCCTAAAATATCAAAAGCGAGGGGATTGCGCAACCCGCTGGCATCGGCCGCGGCGAATTTGCCCCGGAAAGCGACAAAGATGGCGCGCCAGGCAATGGGTTACAGCTGTTCCGGGTCGATCACGGCACGCAGGAAGGGATTTTCCCGCTCACCGCCGCCACGCTGGCCGAACCACCAGATGGCGCCCTTGCGTACCGAAACCCCGTCGTCGTTCCCGGTCAGCAACAGGGATGCGGCTTCGCCGAGGCAGGGCTGGTGGCCGACCACCAGTACCGCCTGCCTGCCCTTCGGCCAGCCGGCAGTCCGCAGGATCTCGCGGGCGGTGGCGCCGGGGGCGATGCGCGGCTCGATTTCGTAGGCCGTGCCGAGCGCATCGGCGGTTTGCCGGGTGCGCAAGGCGGGACTGACCAGCACGCGGCATTGCGGCGGCAGTTGCGCCAGCAGCCAGCGCGCCACGCGCTTCGCCTGTTTCTCGCCGCGCCGTGTCAGGGGCCGCTCGAGGTCGGTCATTTCGCCGTCGGCGTCTACAGCTTCGGCGTGGCGCCAGAGTATCAGGTCCATAAGAAGGCTCCGCGGTTCAGTGTTCGGGTACCGCCGCATCCGGCCGGCTGTCGCGCGAAGCCAGTGCCGGCAGGCGCAGTCGGGAAAGTTTCGGCAGGTCGGCCGCGATATCGCTCAAGAGGCGCCGATAACGCGTGACATGCCAGCCGCCGATCAGGGCGACAGCCTCGCGCAGCTCGGCATCGTCGCCCGCGCATTCCGACAAGCTTAGCCCGGCATTGGCCAGGTCGTTGAGCCGGCCCAGGACGTCCTGGGCCTCCGCCAGGCGGCGGTGCAGGCGGCGCAAGGGTGCTTCCGTGTCGAGCGTAGCGAAGAACTCCAGCCCGTAGCGCAGGCGCTTGACACCGATGCGCAGTGCGTGGAGCGTTGCCGGGTTTTCGGTGTCCGCTGCGGCGGCCAGGCGGCGCAGGCGCCGGCACAGGTGGTGCAGCCGCGCCGCGGCGAATTCTTTCAGCGAACCGACGTCTAGCACGGGGGCTGCGGCAGGGTGAAGCGTTTCGAGGGCCGTCAGCAGCATCCGTCCGTAGGCCGGGGCGGCCAGGGCCGCGATGACCTCGGCGCGCACACCATAGCGCAGGTTGGTGATGTCGCCCGCCAGGGAGGACAGGCGTGGTTCCTCGGGCAGCGCGGCGAGCACGGGATCGACGATGTCGCCCAGCAACACGTCGAGGTCGCGCGCCCTGCCGAGTTGCCGGGTCAGCGTGGCCATCGGCCGACGCAGGGCGTCGCGCATGCCTGCGGGCAGCACCGGGGCGAACAGGCGCAAGGCGGCGCGCAGGCGGCGCGTGGCTACGCGCATCTGGTGGATGTATTCGACATCCCCGGTATGCAGTGCGCCGTGGTGGTTCTGCTGCAGGTGCTCGAGGCAGGAGAGCGCGATGCGGCAAAAGGCGGCAAAGGGGCTCAAGGACGGTGGCAGCGTCACTGTCTCCGCCTTGACCGGGGCCGGCGCCACGCCGCTGTGCAGGCGGTAGCCGCGTTCGGCCTTGGAGAGCACAGCCGGCGTCAGGGCGACCCGCTCGGCAAGTTGTCCGGCGATGCCGAACAGGGACTGCACCGACGCGCCGGCGAGTTCCAGCTCCACTTCCGAGATGGCTTCGCGCCGGCCATCGGCAATCACCCAGCCGCGATCCAGGGTCAGCAGCACGGCGCCGCCTGCGGCCGGAATCTTCCAGGTGATGCGGCGAAAGCGGGTTTCGCAGACGGGCAGGATGCGTGCGAGCAGTCCGGGGCGTTGCAGCCATGCGCGAACTTGCTCCTCGTCGATGGCGGAAAAGTCGAAATGGCCGGCGTAGGGGATTTCCCACTCGGGACGGCTGCTCAGGCCGGCCGAGGCGGTGCCGGCGAGCTTCACGGTCTGCAGCCAGAGATCGCCCTTGCGGCGCAGGCGCAGTGAGATGCCGCGACGGCGCAGGGCGAGCTTTTCGGTGTCGAAATAGATGTTGTCCAGCTGCGCGACGTGGCGCTCGCTGGCCTCGCGCAGCAGGGGGTGGCGCAGGAATCGTGCCTGGTGGGCTTCGTCGAGCGCCAGCTTGAGTTCGACTTCGTCCGCCATCGCGTGTGCCTACTCGTAACGCAGGGCTTCGATCGGCAGCAGGCGCGAGGCCTTGCGTGCCGGGTAGTAGCCGAAGAAGATCCCCACCGCGCCGGCAAAGCCGGCGGCGAGGACGATGGAGGCGCCGGACAGCTCGGTGCGCCAGCCGGCCAGTTCGGCGACCGCCATGGCGCCGCCGACGCCGAGCAGGATACCGATGGCGCCCCCGATCAGGGACAGGGTCACGGCCTCGACCAGGAACTGGGTGAGGATGTCGCGGCCACGTGCGCCGACCGCCATGCGCAGGCCGATCTCGCGGGTGCGCTCGGTGACCGAGACCAGCATGATGTTCATGATGCCGATACCGCCGACGAGGAGGGACACCGAGGCCACCGCCGCCAGGAGCAGCGCCATGACCCGGGACGACGCCTCCTGCGCCTGGAGGATCTCGGACAGGTTGCGGACGAAGAAGTCGTCGTCCTGCCCGGGTTGCAGGCGGTGGCGCTGGCGCAGCAATTCGCGCATGCGCTGGTCGGCCGTGCTCATGTCGACGCCCTCGCGCACCTTGACCATGATCGAGGAGACGCTGCGCGACTTGGCCTGGGCCGCGCCGAGCACACGCTTCCGCGCCGTGCTGATCGGCATCAGCAGGATGTCGTCCTGGTCCTGGCCGGTCATGCTCTGGCCCTTGCGGTCGAGCACGCCGACGATTGTCAGCGGCACCTTGCGAACGCGGATCACCTGGTCGACCGGGCTGGAATCGCCGAACAGGTTCCTGGCCACGGTCTGGCCGATCAGGGCGACCTTGCCGGCGCCGTTCATTTCCGCCGGCTCGAAGCCGCGGCCTTCGATGATGGCCCATTCGCGCACTTCGAGGTAGTCCGGCGTCACGCCATAGAACACCGTCGACCAGTTGCTGTTGCCATATACGACCTGACCGTTGCCGCGCAGGGTGGGCGCGGCGGCCTGGATTTCCTCGATCTCGCGGCCGATGGCGTAGGCGTCATCCTCGAAGATCGTCGGCTGGGAACCGATGCCGCCGCGCGCGCCACCGGAGGTCATGGAGCCCGATAGCACCATGATGATGTTGGAGCCGAGGCTCTTGATCTGGTCCTCGACCCGCGCCTGGGCGCCGCCGCCGACCGCAATCATGACGATCACGGCGGCGACGCCGATGATGATGCCGAGCATGGTCAATGCCGAGCGCATCTTGTTCACGCGCAGCGCGAGCAGGGCGATCCTGAGCGTGGCGGCGAAGTTCATTTCATTTCATGACTCGATGAAATGGGTCGCTGGTGATATCGAGCGAAGCGATCCGTTCAATAACCCCCCGAGAGGGGCGAGGCGGGAATTCGCGACGCCTGCGTCGCGCCGCCGCAGCCGGCTGGCTGTGCAAAGCCAGCCGTGGGCCGCGCAGCGGAAGGGGGGCGGGCCGAGCTTGCTCGCTCATTGTTGGGCAGTGGAGCGAGCGAATCATGATTCGACCCTGGCTATCGAAGCCATGGGCGTTAGCAGCGCCGCGGCGTCGGCGGCCTGGTTGGCGTGGTCCTGGATCACCCGGCCGTCGCGGAAGTTGATGATGCGCCCGGCGAAGTTGGCGACGTCATGTTCGTGGGTCACCAGCATGATGGTGATGCCCTCGCGGTTGAGCTGCTGCAGGAGCGCCATGATCTCGATGCTGGTGTGCGAATCGAGCGCGCCGGTGGGCTCGTCGGCCAGCACCAGGCGCGGGTTGTTGACCAGGGCCCGGGCGATGGCGACGCGCTGCTGCTGCCCGCCCGAGAGCTGGGAGGGGTGGTGATCCATGCGCTCGGCCAGCCCCACCTGCTGCAGCCGTCGCCTGGCACACTCGTCGCGCTGGTGGTGGGGCATGTGGCTGTAGAGCAGCGGCAGGCCGACGTTGTCCAGCGCCGAGGTGCGCGCCAGCAGGTTGAAGTGCTGGAAGACGAAGCCCAGCTTGTGGTTGCGCACGCGGGCCAGTTCGTCGCCAGACAGGCTGGAGACTTCCTGGCCATCCAGCCAGTAGCTGCCGCCGCTGGGATGGTCGAGGCAACCCAGCAGGTTCATGAAGGTGGATTTGCCCGAGCCAGAGGGCCCCATGACGGCGACGAACTCGCCGGCGCGGATCTCGAGGCTGACCCCCTGCAGGGCCGGCACGACATTGCTGCCCATGCGGTATTCCTTGGCGAGCTGCTCGACGCGGATCAGCGCCTCGGCCATCAGGTTTGCGTTCAGAACAGCCGCGGTCCGGGCGCACCGGACGCCGGCTTGGCCGCAGTATTCGCCGATTG
>JALHNN010000164.1 GCA_022843505.1 Sulfuritalea sp. | reverse complement strand
GCGCCAGGTCGGCGCCCGTCTCAACGAGCGCGTCGCCGAGACCACGGTGGCGCTCGACGCGCGCGGCGAGACCCTGCGTCGCGGCGAATCCAACATCGCCAATTTCGCCGCCGACGCCGTGCGCGCGGCCATGGCGGCGGACATCGCGCTGCTCAATGCCGGCGGCTTTCGCAGCGACACCGTCCACGGCCCGGGCCCGATCACGCGCCGCGACGTGCTTTCCCTGCTGCCCTTCCAGAACCCGCTGCTACTGCTGTCCGTGACCGGCGCGCAACTGCGCGCGGCGCTGGAGCACGGGCTCGATCGCCGCGTCGCCAACGGCCAGAGCGGGGCGCTGCCGCATGCCTCGGGCCTGCGCATTGCCTACGACCCGTCCCGGCCCAAGGGGCAACGCATCGTCGAACTGACGGCCAACGGCCAGCCGCTGCGCGAGGAGGCGGCTTACCGGCTCGCCACGTCCAACTATCTCGCCGGCGGCGGCGACGGCTACGCCATGCTCAAGGGCCTGCCGGTGCTGCGCGCGGCCGAGGGCTCGCCGCTGGAGACGGAAGTCCTGCTCGACGCCGTGGAACGCGCCGGCACCATCGCGCCGCAAACCGACGGCCGGCTGCGGGCGCTGCGCTGATGGAGGCCTTGCAGGGCATCTTCGGTTATGCCGTGTTCCTCGCCCTGGCATGGGCGATCTCGGAGGCCCGCCGCGCCGTGCCCTGGCGCACCGTGGCCGGCGGCGTGCTGCTGCAGGTTCTGCTTGCCGTTGTCATCCTCAAGCTGCCCGGCGCGCAGGCGGTGTTCGCGGCCATGAACGACGCCCTGCTGGCGCTCGAGCGAGCCACCCGCGCCGGCACCGGCATGGTCTTCGGCTACCTCGGCGGCGGGCCGCTGCCATTCGCCGAGCCCTTCCCCGGCGCCGCCTTCGTGCTCGCCTTCCAGGCCCTGCCCATCGTGCTGGTGATGAGCGCGCTCTCGGCGCTGCTGTTCCACTGGCGGATCCTGCCGCTGCTGGTGCGCGCCATGTCCTGGCTGCTCGAACGCACGCTGGGCGTGGGCGGCGCCGTCGGCATCTCGACCGCGGCGAACGTCTTCGTCGGCATGGTCGAGGCGCCGCTCCTGGTCAAGCCCTACCTGACGCGCGTCAATCGCGGCGAGCTGTTCATCATCCTCGCCGCCGGCATGGCCGGCGTCGCCGGCACGGTGATGGCGCTCTATGCCGGCATCGTCGGCCCGCGCGTGCCGGGAGCCTTGGGCCACATCCTCGCCGCCTCCTTCATCAGCGCGCCGGCGGCCATCGTCTTCGCCGTGCTGATGGTGCCGCCGGTCGGCGAACCGACGGGGCGCAATGTCGAGCTGCCGCGCCTCGACGGCAGCAGCATGGACGCGATCACCCGCGGCACCTCCGAGGGCCTGCAGCTGCTGCTCAACATCGTCGCCCTGCTGGTCGTGCTGGTGGCCCTGGTGGCGCTGGCCAACGGCCTGCTCGGCCTCTTGCCGCACGAAGGCCCGGCCTGGTCGCTGCAACGCATCCTCGGCTGGCTGATGGCGCCGCTGGCCTGGCTGGCCGGCGTCAGCTGGGCCGAAGCGCCCGTGGCCGGCGCGCTGCTCGGTACCAAGACCGTGCTCAACGAGCTGGTCGCCTACCTCGAATTCGCCGCGCTGCCGGCCGAGGCGCTTTCGGAGCGCAGCCGTGTCATCATGACCTACGCCCTGTGCGGCTTTGCCAACCTCGGCAGCCTCGGCATCATGATCGGCGGCCTGACCACCATGGTGCCGGAGCGTCGCGCCGAGATCCTCGAACTCGGCCCGCGCACCCTGGTCGCCGGCACGCTGGCGACGCTGTCCTGCGGGGCGGTGGTGGGCGTGCTGCTGTGACCGGCCGGGACCGCAAGGCGCCTGCCGTCATCGGCCGCTCGACGCCAGCGGAAAGCGAATTACCCATCCGCCGCCGGGTCGGACCCTGCGGCCCAACCCGGGAGCCATCATGCGCCATCCATTCCATGCCACCACCCTAGCCGTCCTGCTCGCGCTCGCCGCCGGCTCCGCGGCCGCGGAAACCATCGGCTGCGTCACCACGGCCTGGAAGCTGATCGGCTCCAACCACAAGGTCTGCGTCGAGGCCTTCAAGGATCCGCAGGTACCGGGCGTCACCTGCCATGTCAGCCAGGCGCGTACCGGCGGCGTGGCGGGCAGCTTTGGCCTTGCCCAGGATCCGTCCGAGTTCTCCCTGGCGTGCCGGCAGACCGGGCCGATTTCCCTGCCGGCGAAGCTGGACAAGGAGGAAACCGTGTTCTCCGAGGACACCTCGATCCTGTTCAAGGAGACCCGCGTCGTGCGCCTGTGGGACGAGAAGAACCGGGTGCTGGTCTACCTCGCCATCAGCCGCAAGCTGATCGAGGGCGCTCCGGCCAGTTCCATCTCGACGGTGCCGGTGATGCCCTGGGGAGGACGCTGAGCACAGGGCCGGCGTCGTCCACGGCGCCGTCGCCGTAGCGCCGGCGCCGACTCTCAGCCCGTATCGCCGTCGCGGACGGGCGGCGCGCGGCGCCCGCGTGCGAACTTGAATGCCAGCAGCAGGGTGGGCAGCAGGTGCCAGGCGACGTCGAAGATATCCAGCGGCCGCGTGAGGCGGCCTTCGGCGAGCATGCGCGCCTTCTCCGCCAGGTGCGGCTCGGGCAGGAAGGGCGCGCCGAGCATGAAGACGGCGGCGGCGATCAGTAGGGGGTAGGGGATCTTTTCCAGCCAGTTCATGCGGGCTCCATCGGCGATGCCGCAATTATCCACCGGACCGCGGGGGCTTCGCGCCCCGTGCGCATGGTCCGCCCGCCCAGGAAACTAGAGGGATTCACCCAGGGTTTTAGGGTGTCCGCTCTACGCCCGACCGCTAGAGTATCAACGCTGGAAGACCGGTCCAGTGGCCGGCCCGAATCGATGAAAGGAATCATCATGCTGAAAACCAAAAAACTGCTGCCGAAGAACCTGGCCGCCAATCAGGTCGTGGTCGCGATGCAGGAAGCCGCCGTGAATGTGCTTTCGGCCAACATGAACGTGCTCTACGTCGCCCGCGACCAGGGTCGCAAGGTATGGACCGTACTGGGCGCCACGGCCGGCGATCTGGCCGCGCAGAACCTCCGGCTCCTGAAGAGCACGGTCGCCGCGGCCAATGACAAGTCTGTCGCGGCATGGGATGCCGTGGAGCAGGCGCTTGATGCGCGCGTCATGCCGATGCTCGACCGGGTCGGTCTCGCCGGCCCCGCGCAATTCGGTGTCGATCTGCTCGGCAAGGGCGTACACCGCGTTTCGGCCCAGGTGGTCGAATTGACGCGCGAGCGCCGGCTGGCCGCCAAGCGGACGGTGCGCAAGCCGGCCGCGAAGAAGGTCGTCGTCGCCAAGCGCCGCGGGCGTCCCGCCACCAAACTGGCGGCCTGACACGGTAACCCATCCGGTGGCCGCGCGTCACGCCCGCCACCGCTTGGGTCGTGGCTGTCGGATCTCTCCGCGACGGGAGTGAGGGTTCCGTCCCTGCGCAAGGCGAAGGGCGGTGGTCTTCGCGTCGATGCGCCGTCCCGACGGAGCCGGTTACTTGGCCTCGGTAATCAGCTTGTCGAGGAAGCGGATCGCGCCCTGGATGGCGCGTTCGAAGATCGGCCGGTCGGGCAGCACGATGTTGGCCGTCTTGTTCCGCAGCCGTACCGCCAGGGCTTCGGGCGTGATGGAGATGGCCGTGGCCGTGGCGCCGTTGCTGAAGAGGAACATCGTCCGCTCCGGGTTGATCCATGTCAGGCGTTCGCGCCGGGTTTGTCCCGCCGTGATGAAATCGACCCAGTCGCCGCGCACCAGCTGACGGACGCGGCGAAGGTCGGCGCGGTCCGGTGTGTCGTCGGCTTCGAGTTCGCCGACGCCGGGGAGCGAGATGTCCTGCACCTGGATGCCCGTGCTGGTGGCGTGGCTGACCTGCAGGGTCGGGCTGGTGCCGCGCGAGGCGGGTTTGCCGCCCGGCACCGAGGGATCATCTTCGCTGGGCGGTTTCTGCTTCTCCGCGCGCAGGGCGGCGAACTGCATTTCCGCGAGCGTGTCCATGAAGGTCTTGCGTTCGGTCGGCGAGACGCCGATCTCGTCGAAGCCGGCGTTGAGCTTTTTCAGCAGTCCGGGCAGCGCCGCGGCATGCCGTTTGCGTGCCCCCGGGTCGTGCTTCGGCGTCACGGCGACGATCAGCGCGACGGCCGTGCGCAGGGCATCCTCGGTGGCCGCACCGTCCTCCCCTGACTGCGAGATCCGTCCCTGGACCACGTCGCGCCAGTAGCTGCGCAGGAAATCCCCGATCTGTATCGGCACCTGCGGCCCCAGCAGCTTGAAGATGCACTGGTTTGCCGCCCGTTGCGCGCGCATCTGCGCCGCGCGGCTGAGGCGGATGTCCTCCTCGCGGGCATGCACCGCGTCGGCGAGTTCGCGGTCCTGCTGCTCCTCGATCTTTTCGCGCTCGGCAAGGAAGGCATCCAGTTCCACGTTCGCGGCCTCGAACACCGCCATGTCGCCGTCGTAAGTCGTCTGGACCTTGCTGACCAGTTCCAGCAGCTTGACGAAGAAGGGGTCGTCGGTATTGACCTCCTTGCCCCAGCGGATCGCCACGGTCGAGATGCTGTCGAGGAAGCGACGCGCCGGGTGGTTGCGGTCGGCGAAGAATTGCTGGTTGAGCATGGCCGCCTTCAGCACGGTGGACTGCAGGCGGGCAACCAGCCCCTTCATGCCGTTCGCGATGTTCGGGTCGTTGAAGATCTGGTCGAACAGCTCGGCGACGATGTCGAGCGTGACGGCCTCCTGCGGGCGCACGTCGCGCGCGGCGCCGCTGTCGCGCGCCATGCGCACGACGTTGGTGTGGGTGCCGGCCTGGGCCTGCGGCGCCGCCGTCTGCAGCGCCTTCATCGAGTCGAACAGTTTCACGCTGGCGTTGGCGGACCCGGCAGCGGGGGCCGCGCCGCCGCTGTCCTTGGTGCGCGCCTTCACCAGCCGGTCGAGGGCGCTCGTCACCCTGGCCGCCTCGGCGGCGGCCTGTTCGGGATCGACCGGCGCCAGATCCCGGTAGCTGCGCTTGAGGCGCGGCAGGATGCCGGCATCGATCAGCGCTTCGTTGGCGACGCGATAGAGCTGGGGCAGTTCGGTGTCGAGGTGCTTGCCGACCATGTTCAGCAGCAGGATGCCGGCCGCCGTGTCATCGGTGACCTTGGCGCAGGCGGAGCGGACGCAGGACCACAGCGACGCGACCTTGAACGTCGTGTCTCCCGGTGTCATCGCGCTGCGCAGCACCAGGTAGGAGATCCGCCGTTCCAGCGAGTTGGTTTCTTCGCGGCAGGCCGTGGCAAGGTGGTCGAGGGCCTGCTGGGAGGCGAGCTGTTTCGACTCTTCGGCGTCGCTGAGCAGCTGCAGGTTGGTCGGCTCCAGGGATTCGACCCCTTGCCGGACGACCTTGGTTTCGCGCGCGGCAAGTGCCGCCTTGAGGGCGGGTGCCACTTCGCCCCAGCGGTCGGACAGCGCCGTCTTAAGTGTCGCGGCGGCAATGCGCCGTTCCGGTTCGCGGGCGGGATAGGTGCGCGCCGTGATCTCCTGGATCAGGGCCGGGCCGAGTTCCTCGATCAGCTCACAGAGGTCGCTCTCCATCTGCTCGCGGCAGCCGACGATCAGCTTCGCCAGCGTTGCGGCGTCTTTTTCAGTCATTCAGGCAGTGCCCCGAGTGAAGATGGTTCGAATTATCCCATTGTCAGCACCCGGAAAAACCGGCGGGAAGCACGAATATCCGGCTTTCCAAAGGCTTTTGGAACTCAGGTTTTCGCGGGTGCGTTCCACAGGGCGCGCCCGGCTCATGCCGGGATGCGGAGCGCTCGCTTCCGCTGCATCGCGGCCATTTCCGGGGAGCGCGGCGCGAGCCTCGGGCGCGGCGCGAACCTCATCCGGACGACCGGGCCCCGGCGACCTGGCGTCGCGCCTGTGGCGCCGGCGATCCAGCCACCATGCCAGCAACGGCAGGAACAGAAAGGAAGCAGGGAGGATCGCCACCGCCAGATAGGGGGAAAGGTGGGCCAGGGCGCGGAACTGCATGGCCAGTTCGGCGCGCTCCTGCGAGGTCCAGCGCATGCCGTTGCGCGGCTTCATCAGCAGCGGCATGAAGCCCTTGATCTTCACCAGTTCGGCAAGGATCCGGTCGCGTTCGCGCTTCTGTGCGGCAAGCAGGCTTTGGGGCATGTCGGATATGGGCGAGGTGTGGCGATGGCGGGCGGGGGCCGGCGTGGAATGCCGAACTCCAGGTGGAGCGGCTGGTGCTGGGGCCCGGGCGGGTGCTGACGGGGGTGCGGGCGCGCAGCGACAATGACGGGCTGCTGA
>JALHNN010000163.1 GCA_022843505.1 Sulfuritalea sp. | reverse complement strand
CGGGATAGGCGACTATCGGACCCATTGGTACGCCCTTGGGCTTGCTGCTTTCCTGCGCCGTTACTGGCAGGGCGACGCAGAACAGCCCGGCTACGGCGGCACTGATCAGGCGGATATCGAAAACGGTCTTGTTCTTCGTGTTCTTCATGTTTGAGCCATCCCGGCAATCAAAAAATTCAATTTCGACATTAGGTTACGAGAATCTTGTTACAAAACGCCTTAAGACTTGGTGCTTTTCCGCGAGATTCCGCGATTCGGAACCCTCTGTCAATTCAAAACAACACTACGACTACCCGCCTGTAGTGCAAAAACCACAGCTCGACGCCCTGGCTCATTCACCGTTGCCAAAAACCCTTGAGCCCCAGCGATGAAGTCTTGATCGTGCTTCCCAGCAAGGAATCAAGGACCTCGGCTGCCTTTTCGTGCTTTTCCTCGGCTGCCCGGTTGAACCATTTCAGCGCCGCGACGCTGTCGCGTTCCCCGCCCAGTCCCTGATTTTGCATTTGCGCGAAATTATACATGGCATCCACATTCCCCTGCTCCGCCGCCCGCAAAAAGAGTGACCGCGCCCTGGCCATTTGTTGCTGATCGCCGACGTTCTGGCGCAGCAGTTCGCCGAGGCGGTTGGCTGCTGCCGCATGGTCCTGCCGCTGTGCCCTTTCAAGCCACTGCAGCGCCTCGCGCTGATCTTCGGCCGACTTCGCCTGCGCCAGCAGATCACCGTAAATGTACTGGGCTTCGCGGTGACCGGCGCTTGCCGCCACCTGCAGCGGCGCCCGCGCCGCTTGCGGATCCGGCGGATCGGCGTGCAGCCGCTCCCGCCCGAGCAGGTAATTGGCCACCGGATCGGCCGACTTCGCGGCGCGTTCGAGCCAGCGCAAGGCCGCCGCGCGGTCGGCCCGAACGCCCCTCCCCTCGATGAGTTGCGAGGCGACCGCCAGCATGGCGCCGACATGGCCCTGGCTTGCCGCACGGCTGAACCATTCGAAGCTTTCGCCAAGGTTCGGAGCTGGCCCCTTCACGGCGAGATGCAGGCCCAGCTGGTACTGCCCGTCGGCGTTGCCGGCTTCCGCGGCGCTGCGCATGTGGGTCAGTCGGGCGGGAACGTCGGCGGGCAGCAGGCGCGCCAGAGCAGCCTTCGCCGCCGGATCGCCGTCACGAGCCGCCTGGCGATACCAGCCCAGGGCTTCGTCGAGATTACGCTCTGTGCCGCGGCCGTCTTCGAGGAAGGATGCGGCCAGGCTGGCGGCCGACGCATGCCCGGCGGCAGCGGCAGCCAGCAGCAGCGGCAAGGCACGTGCGTCTTCGGCAAGGCGCGCATAGGTCAGCGCCGCCTGCCACTGGGCTTCTGCGTCACCCTGGCGTGCCTTGCGCAGGGTGGCGACGAAAGCGGCGCGATCCTCGGTCTGTTCGTAGCCGAGCGCGGCGATCGTCGATTCGCCGGAGGCCGCCCCGGGCTTGCCGATTCCGAGCAGCACGAGCGCGAAGGCCAAGGACAGGGCACGCATCATCACAGCGCCATGCCCTCGGCCTGGCGGAGGCCGACCACTGCCTTCTTCGCGGGCCTGAACGGCTCGGCCTTGCGGCCGCCGCGCACCTTGACCGGAAGCGCGGATACCCTGTTGGAGAATTCCTCGACGCGATCCGCGGGCAGCAATATCGCGGGCTTGCCCCGGCCTGAAATGTGCTGCGACTTGTGCGAAGGGTTGAGCGCCAGCACTTCGGCCACCGACAGGCCGGCCATGCGTGCCACCGCCTGTGCGTCCAGCTCGACAGTGACATCGACGCCGGCAAAATAGGGGACGTTATCTATGTCGGCCAGTTCGATGCCGTGCAGTTCCGGGCTCTGCACGATGTTGCGGATGGCCATCAGCTTGGGGAGGTAGTAGCGGGTCTCCTCCGGCATGGTGAGGCTTTCGTAGTCGGTGGCGAGCCCGCGCGCCAGATTGCGCTGGATGGCCCGCTGTACGGCCTCTTCACCCCAGTTGTAGGCGGCCAGCGCCAGTTGCCAGTCCCTGAACAGTCCGTGCAGGAATTCGAGGTAATCGAGCGCCGCCTCGGTGGAGGCGACGATGTCGCGCCGCGCGTCGTAGTGATCGTTCTGCTGCAGGCGGTAGCGCTGCGCGGTGCCGGGGATGAATTGCCACAGCCCGGCCGCCTGCGCGGACGACAAGGCATGGGGTTCGAAGCCGCTCTCGACGAAGGGCAGCAGGGCGAGTTCCATCGGCAGGCCGCGCCGTTCGACTGATTCGACGATGTGGAACAGGTAGCGCCGGGATTTCTGGCTGATGGCGGCTACCAGGTCCTTGCGCTGCCGGTACCAGAGCTCGCGCTCGCCTACCAGTGGCCCCTTGAGGGCTGGCATGGCAAAGCCGTTGCGTATGCGGTCCCAGACATTGCGCACCGGCGCCGCCGCCTTGCCGACGATTTCCTCCTCGGACACGTCCAGCAGGTAGGCACGGCGGCGATCGGCCAGCGGAGGAATCGCGACCTCGCGTGCCATCGACGGCCCCATGGCTTCGAGCACTGACGGTGGGTAGGAAAAACGGTGGGTGCGCAGATCCCGTGCCTCATCGGCACGAGCCGTGATGGCAAGAAAGAACACTAGCAAAGCAGGAATCGATCGGATCATGCGTGGCCTGCCGCGGGGAATTGCTGATTGTACTCCCGTCACTTCGGCTTCGATACCGGCATCTGGGAATCGATTCCACTTGCTGCAGACGCGGGTGCCAGGCTTTCCTGCTGGTCCAGCCAGTCCAGCACCTGGCGCGCCTGCTCGATTCCTTTGCGCTCGGCCTGAACCAGCCAGGCACGTGCTTTTGCCGGATCGTTCCTGCCGTCGACGCCGATCGCCCACAACCTGCCGGCATTGAACTGCGCCGGGGCGAACCCGCGTTCCGCCGCACGCTCGTACCAGAGCAGCGCCTCGGCGGGATTCCTGACGACGCCCCGTCCGGTTTCGTGGATCTCGCCCAGATTGTTCTGGGCGTCGGCATCGCCCTGCTCGGCGGCGAGCCGGTAAAGCCGCAAGGCCCGCGAGGCGTCGACCGGGCCGCCCTGTCCGCTGTTGAGCAGATAGGCATACAGGGTCTGCGAGCGCGGCCGTCCCTGGCTGGCCGACTGGCTCAACCACTCGCGCGCGCAGGCAAAGTCCTTGCCCGCCGTGGCGAATTCACCGAGGCAGCGACGTCCGATCCATTCCTGCGCCGCGGCGTGGCCCTGCAATGCGGCGCGCTCCATCTGCGCCCAGGCGTCATCGGGCGAGGCTTCCAGATTGCATTGCGCCCAATGCCATGTGGAAGCCGCCAACTGAGCGGCGCCGGCCTTGAACTCGGCGCAGGATTTTTGCGGATCGCGCGCCAGGCCGATGCCACGGCCATAGAAGACCCCCAGGGCCTGCCTGGCCTTGAGATCTCCCTGCCGCGCCAGCTTCTGAACCCGCGGGGCGACATCGGTGAGTTCGCGCGCGAGGAAGGCGCCGAGGCGTTCGGCCTTGGCGGCGCTGCCAATGGCTTCGGCCGCAAGCAGAAGTTCCGTGGCTGCCACTGCCGTCCGGGCCAGGGCATCACCCGCCGCCGCATTGCCGGGGTCACGTGCCAGCACGGCGCGCGCGGCAGCGAGCTCCTTCTGCAGCTCGCTCTCGGTGCGTACCGCAACCTGGCCGGGGGCGGAACCCTGCGCCACAGCCGCGGCGGTTTGGGCTTTGGGCTTGGACGACGCGGATCTTGCCGCTACCTTGGTCTTCTCCCTCGACTTGCTCTTGGCTTTGGCGGCAGCCTTGTTCCGGGCACCTGCCTGCGCCTTCGCCTTGGTCGCCTTCCTGGCGCCGGCGGGCTTCTGCTCGGCCGGCGCCGCCAGCGGGCATGCCAGCGGCACGCACAGCAGCGCTAGAACGAGCAGCAGGCGGCGCTTCACGAGTGAACGGAACCGGGATGCCCGGCGCGCGGCGGCAGTATCCGGCGCGCCAGGGTCTGAACTGCAGCCGGATGCTTCAGCGCCATGATGTAGGCCGCCCACACCACCAGGAAGGCAAGAAACATCGCGAACTGCGGAATGCCCTGGCGCTCGGCAGTAACGCCGATTCCGCCGCAGGCCAGCGAGAGCGCGGACATGATGCCCACGACCTGATTCACCGAATATCCGGCATGAAGCAGAACATGGTGCAGATGCTGCTGGTCGGCATGGAATGGGCTCTTGCGCTGGGACAGGCGCAACAGCATGACGCTGCCCATGTCGAGCAGCGGCACGGCAAGGATCCAGACCGCGGTAATGGGTTTGATCGTCGAGTTCGAGGCGCCGCCGAGCTTGATCGAATACCATGCGATCAGCATGCCGAGGATCATGCCGCCCGTATCGCCCATGAAGACCATGGCGCGGGAACGACCGGGCAGCCGCAGGTTGAGCAGCAGAAAACCGCAGATCACGCCGGCGAGCAGAAGAAGTTCGAACGCCACCCCGCTCGCATCGCCCACCGCCAGCAGGGCCAGCATCAGTATCGGTACCAGGCAGAGACTGCCGGCAAGCCCGTCGAGGCCGTCGATCATGTTGATTGCATTCATGACGCCGACCATGGAAATGATGGTGACGAGGATGGCCCACTTCCCCAGTTCGAGATTGCCGAACCCGAGAAGATCGCCGAAGCTGAGCACCCAGACCGACGTCCCCGAAACGATGATGGCGGCACCCAGGGCCTGGGCGACGAACTTCGCCCGATGGCTGAGTTCGTGCGCGTCGTCGGCGACCCCGATCGCCGTGACGATCAGCAGCGCGGCCAGCAGGCTCCAGCTTTCAAACGGAATCCGCCCAAGCGCAAGTTGCAGTGCGACAGCGGCGATCAGCATGCCGAGACCACCCACCAACGGGGTCGGATGCCTGTGCACCTTGCGATGCCCGGGATGGTCGACGAGCCCCCAGACTTCGGCATAAACCATCAGCCCGCGAATCAGCGCGGCCGAGACGAAGGGTGCCGCGGCCAGCGCAATCCATTGCCCCTCGATCAGCGAATCATTCATGCGATGGACAGGTGCGGCCCGCGCTCAATCCACCGGCGACACGAAAGATAAGATGCAAGATACGGCTGCACAAGGCATCTCCAATTCCGCGACTGCGCGGTCGAGCCGAAGCCGTAGTTCATGGAAAATACCAACAGGATTGTGGTCGGGGTGGAGGGATTCGAACTCTCGACATCTTGCTCCCAAAGCAAGCGCGCTACCGGGCTGCGCCACACCCCGAACAAGCGGATTTTACCGAATGCCGCGGCCCATGGTCAAACCGCATCGAGGCCGCCTGCCTGACCCACCCCGCTCCCGCCGGGCGACTTGCGGTCGGCCCCTGTTTCGTTTATAAAGCCGGTTCTCAGAAGCGACGGGCAACCCGCAATGGCCGAAGATCTGCTGCACAAGAAACAGTTTCCTCCCTACATTGCAAAACGGGGCGAGGAATACATGAGCGCGAAGCAACTCGCGCATTTCCGTGACATCCTGGTTTCGCTGAAGGAAGAACTCAGCGAGGACATAGAGCGCACGGTGCACACCATGCAGGATGAGGCCACCGTCTTTGCCGATCCGAACGACCGCGCCAGCCAGGAGTCGGATATCGCCCTGGAACTGCGCAACCGCGACCGCGAGCGCAAACTGATCAAGAAGGTCGACGAGTCGATCGCCCGCATCGAAAGCGGCGAATACGGCTACTGCGATTCCTGCGGCGTCGAGATTGGCCTGAAGCGACTCGAGGCCCGCCCGACCGCAACGCTGTGCATCGATTGCAAGACCCTCGAGGAACATCGCGAAAAGCAGGTTGGGAAATAATCGCAACCGGCATTGGCTACAGGCCGCGCGAGTGCGGCGACAGACAGTAAGGCCTGGCGACGGTAGCTAAAAGGGTTCATCCGCCAAGGACAACAAAAAAGGACGCCGAGGCGTCCTTTTTTGTTGTCTGCGCGCAAGCCCTTACTGGGTCGTGGCAGGCGCAGCAACTTCGGCGGCAATGGCCTTCATCGACAGGCGCACGCGGCCCTTGTCGTCGGTCTCGATGACCTTGACTTTGACGACCTGGCCTTCCTTGAGGTAGTCGGCAACGGCGTTGACGCGTTCGCTGGCAATCTGCGAAATGTGCAGCAGGCCGTCCTTGCCCGGCAGCAGGCTGACGATGGCGCCGAAATCCAGCAGGCGCAGTACGGTGCCTTCGTAGATCTTGCCCACTTCGACTTCCGCGGTGATGTCCTCGATGCGCTTTTTCGCCACCTGCGCGGCATCGGCATTGACCGACGAGATGGTGATCGAGCCGTCGTCCTCGATGTCGATGACGCAGCCGGTTTCCTCGGTCAGCGCCCGGATCACTGCGCCACCCTTGCCGATCACGTCGCGGATCTTTTCCGGGTTGATCTTCATGTGG
>JALHNN010000162.1 GCA_022843505.1 Sulfuritalea sp. | reverse complement strand
TCTGGATCCGGAAGTTTCCGCCATCGACGACATAGATCCGGCCATCCTTGCCCAGCGCCACGTCGCGCGGCAGATTGAAGTCGCCGGGGTCGGTACCACGTTTGCCGATGTCGAACAGGTGCTCGCCGCTGCGGGCATTGAAGACGGCGATGCGATGTCGCTCGGAATCGATCCCGCCGATATCGGTGACGTAGATGCGCTCCCCGCCGCGATCGACCGACACGCTTGACAGCCGGTCGAAGGTACCTTGCTTGCCGATAGAGCGCAAATGCTTGCCCTGGCTGTCGAATACAATAATTTTCTTCTGCGTCGCGTCGGCAACGTACACATTGCCGGCGCCATCGACATCGATGCCCAGCGGCTTGGCGAGGCGGCCAGGCCCAGGATCTTCGCCGATGATGTAGAAGCGGCGCGCGGGAACGTCGAACACCTTGATGTTCCGTGTCGCCGAATCGGAAACATATACCTTCCCGTGGGCCACGGCGACGGCGTATGGCTTTGAGAGACGCTCGACGGTCTCGTCCGAGGTGCCTGTGATGGCACGCTTGAGCGCACTGGTCTCCTTTTCAGGAACCACGTCGAGGTTCCCGCGCAAAGAACGTTCGAAGACAAAACGGGGATCGTCCGGGGGCGCCGGATAGATCAAGGTCCTCGCGGCACGACCGGCTTCTTCTATGTTTCGCGTCTGCACCGTGACGCAGGCACCCAACCCGAAGACACAGGCCAGCAGCATTGCAGGCCGGAAAAATTCAAGTCCCACAGATTTCATCCCTCGGTTCCCTTATGCAGTCTGGTTCGAATGGGGTGGCAGGATACTACTACTTGTCGTGGCAGGTCAGGCAAAGCTTGCTTTCTTCGGGCGGAACGCGCAGGAAAGTCACGGTTTTTGTGTGCGGATCGTGGCAGCTGCTGCACTCGATATGCGGTACCGAAACGCCCTCTAAAGGCGCCAAATCGGTGCCCACGGCAGAAGCACCTACGACGCGTCCGTAGAGCGGCAAGTCGCCCCGCGTCCGACGCGAGGTCGTACCCTGGCGCGAAACCCAGTATACCGGCCGGTTTTCGACGACGCCCTGGCTGACGTCGCGAAAATCTTCGAGGTGGAGCAAATGCCTGGCCTCGCGAAACGGCAACGAATTGTCGCGAGGCACCCCCGCAGCCGCCAAAGGGTTGTCCTTGGTTGCGCCGCGATAGGGGACGCCAAAAGGATGATCCAATGAAATCCTGGCGGCGCTGCTGTCGGCCTGGTTCGCGTCGTGACATGACAGGCAGGCGATGGACTGCGAGCCGATGGATGCCTTGCCCAGACCGAGCCGTCCGATGTCATCGTAGATGGTGAACGAATAGGTGCTGGAAATCCCCTTCTGCCAGACTGGCGGCACCGAAGGGACCGCCCCGCTCCCCTCGGGAAGACTCACGACCAGATCAAGGGCCGGGGTATGACAGAACACGCATACCTGTTTTTCGTCGACGCTCTTGTCGCGCGACTTGATCAGGTTGTGCGGTGTCTCGCGCACGTCGGCAAAAGCCACGGCTGCCAGCAGCAGGAGAGGCCAGGCAAACAGCGCCCGGACTCGGCCATTCCAATGCAGGAGCGCCTCCCGCGCCGTGCCGCAGCTACTGCTGCCCGCTGCAGTGACGGCACCATCGAGCCAATTGCGAGAAAAAAGTGAGCTCACCCGAAATCCTCAAGACCCGCCGATCGACGCCGATCGCCGGAGCACCATTATCGACCGGTTTCGCGACCGATTCCCTATTGCCGCATGCATCGTGAACTCACTGCCGCCGCTCCGCCGCGTGCACCTCGTGCTCCACCTCGAGAACGCGCGACACGATGTAATCAAGTGCCGCAATCGCTTGCGCATCCGAGATCGACGCGTTGCCCCCCTTGGGTGGCATGCCGCCCTTGCCCCGCAGTACCGAATTCACCAGGCTTTGACGCCCGGTCGCCAGCCGCGGTTCCCATTCTGCCGGATTGCTCACGCGCGGCGCCTGGGCAACCCCGTGTACATGACAGGCCGCGCAGTTCTGCAGGAACACGTTGCGCCCGACGGACTTGTCCCCGGCCACCGCAACGCCATCTGCCGGAATGACCGAAAACAGCCACAGCACCAGCGGCACCAAGACGACAACGATGCGAAGCGCGACGGCCCCCATTTCGGATTCGAAAGACCCCATGGCGATTAACGGAACTATTTCTGCAAACTTGAGCACTTATTTTAAACCTCACGCACCGATGCAAGAATCGCTCCATGACTCGCTGCCGGCCCGATACGTGCTTTGCTTGTTGCCGTTCCGAGTGCTTCGCTTTACCATGTATGCCCTTGACCGAACAGATAACGGAACCCAATCAAGCCCATGACTGCTAGCTTCTCGCTTCCCATCAAATCGAGCGCCCTGACCATCCTGGCAGGCGTTCTGCTCGGGATCCTCGCCCCGACATCCAGCGAAGCCGGCCAGCGTGGCGCCAAGGGAACAGGCGAGTCCCGGCCCGACGCCCTTTATCATAATTATTGTTCGGTCTGCCACGGCGATCGGGGCGACGGCCGCAGCCGCGCGCAGAACAGCCTGAAACCTCCGCCGCGCGACTTCACCAATGCCGGTGAACTCACCCGTGAAGCAATGATCACCATCACCACCCATGGCAAGCCGGGGACGGCCATGGTGGGATGGAAAACCCAGCTCAACGAAGCCGAAATCGCGGGCGTCGTCGATTACATCCGCAAGACCTTCATGATCGTGGCCCTCGATCCCAAACTGCAACGCGGCAAGACGATCTATGCGCAAAACTGCATCGCCTGCCATGGCGCCCGTGGACAGGGCAGCCCGATGCCGATCGGCGGCTCGGTGCCGGCGCGCGACCTGGCCTCGCCGCAGGCACGGGCGGAATTAACCCGCGAACGCATGATCACCGCCGTCACCACGGGCCGCCCGGGAACCGCGATGGCCGGTTTCGGTGGCCGCCTGCCGGCGGCAGACATTGATGCCGTGGTTGACTACGTGCGCGCCGCGCTAATGGTGCCGCAGACCGAGATTTCGGGAACCGATGCCCACGCCGGCCGTGCTGCGGCCCAAAGACCGGGCGGCTCCAGGTCCGCGGTCGCCACCGGTGCCGACATGATGCAGCCGATGCCCAATGGACTCAAGGGCGACGCTGCCGCAGGCGGACGCTTCTACATGGCCAACTGCGCGACCTGCCACGGTGCAAAGGGCGACGGCAAGGGACCGCGAGCCTATTTCATCAATCCGAAGCCGCGCAATTTCATCGACCCGACATTCACCAGCTCGTTCAATCGCCCTGCAATCTACGCCGCAACCTCGGTGGGACGTCTCGGTACGGAAATGCCGGCATGGAACAAGGTGCTCAGCGACCGCGAGATCGCCAATGTCTCGGAGTTCGTATTCCAGCGTTTCGTGTTGCCGGCACAGAAGACGGCCAAGAAATAGCAGCGACCGACGGTGATGCTCCTCCTGGCCGCCGTATTCCTGGCGGCGCTGCCCGTCGCTGCCGGCGCCGCGCCCGACCCAGAGCTGGAAGCGGGGCGCGCGGTATACAACTTCCGCTGCTACTATTGCCACGGCTATTCGGGCGACGCCAGGACGGTCGCTGCCAGCTTCCTGTCACCGCCGCCGGCCGATTTCAGCCGCGCCACGGCAGAGACCCTGCCCATTGAGAGGGTTGTCGCGACCCTGCGCGACGGCCGGCCCGGGACGGCGATGAAATCCTTCGCATCTGTGCTCGGCGAAGGGGAAATCCGCGCGGTAGCCAGGTTCGTGTTCGACGAGTTCGTGGTCAAGAAGGCGGTCAATACCCGCTACCACACGGAAGCCAACGGCTGGCCAAATCATGAGCGCTACCGCATCGCCTTCCCTTTCGCCACCGGCGAAATTCCGGCGTCCGGGCCGTGGGAGAACCTCAGCCCTGAACAGGCCCGCGGCAAGCGCCTTTTCCTTTCATCCTGTGTAACCTGCCACGACCGCGGCACGGCGAGGCCCGACGACCCCATATGGGATTCCCGTCCGCTGTCCTACCCGCGCAACAATTTCTCTTTCACCGTGCCGCCTAAGGTCGATGCCACGACCAGCGCCAGCCCCTATGCCCTGCACGACCGGCCTCCTCGCCTGCGTGGGCTGAGCAAATCGGAGCGCCGCGGCGAGCGCCTGTACCAGGCCAACTGTGCCTTCTGCCACGCCGCGGACGGCACCGGAAAGAACTGGATCGGCGCCTTCCTTGAGCCGCATCCGCGCAACCTGCGCGACGCGGAGTTCATGACCCGGATCACGCGCCAGCATTTCGTCGACGTGGTTCGCGAGGGACTGCCCAACACCTCGATGCCGGCCTGGAAGAGCGTGCTCGACGACGGGCAGATCGAGGCCATTGCCGACTATGTCAGCCGTGCCTTCCACCCGCTGCGACCAGCACCGTCCTTACCCCGATAGCGCGGACGTCCATGACAGCGCGCGCTGCGACGCGGCAGGTGGTGGACTTCACAGCCCTGGTCGCGCTGGTGTTGTTGGTCGGCGGTTGCGCAGCGCCAGGAGCGATTCACGATCCGGCAGCGGCACGGCCACGACCGGAGGCCACAGCACCGCCGCATGGGGAGATCGCCTACTGGCGCCTAGCCGAACTTGCGCAGGCCGAACAGGCCATGGTGGCTCTGAACGGCCCGCGCGGACTGTACGGCGCCATCGAAGCGCGGCTGCTGCGGGAGATACTCAGCAGCGGCGAACGCATCATTGCTGCTGCAGGGCCGGGGCCGCGGCCCGAACTGCTGCTGACAGGCACGCACGGCATCACTGCCTTCGCCTTCTACCACGACGGGCAGCCGGCGGTCGCCTTCAGTCTGGGCATGGTCGGACTTCTCGGTGCGGACATGGACGCATGGGCCGCCCTGTTGGGGCATGAGCTCGCCCACCTGCGGCTCGGCCATCACGCCGCCATGAAGGAGCGCCGGGCGCAGACGCAGGCGGCGGGTTCGCTTGCCGGCCTGGTCCTGTCGGCCATCGGCGTGCCCTTCGCCAGCGTGGCCAGCGATGCCACGGCAGCGCTGGCGGAACGTGCCTATAGCCGGGATGACGAGCGCGATGCCGATCGCATCGGCCTCGATTACCTGCGCCGGGCAGGCTTCGCGCAACAGGGTGCGCTCACGCTGCACGAGCGCCTGCTGGCGGCGAACAGGAACGCGCCCCTCCCCTTCCTGAGCACCCATCCGAGCGGGGAGGAGCGGATAGGCAATATCCGGCGACTGATTCAGGATCGCAATTGAAGGACTGGAATCCGGATTGCTTCTGTTCCAGAATGGCGACTACCCCCCGAGCGAGGACAATGCAATGAAGCTGGCGTTGAGACGCATGATCGCGCTGTTTGCGCTTGCCGCCGCGTGTGCCGCTGGCGCCGCCACCCCCGCCCCGGAGCGCATCGGCGAACTTGTCAGGACACGCTGCTACACCTGCCACGGCCCGACGGGCCAGAGTTCCAATGCCGACTTCCCGAAACTCGCCGGCCAGAATGCCGACTACCTGGTGCGGCAGATGTTTAATTTCCAGACCCGGTTGCGCAAGAGCACGGAGATGGAAAAGGAGATGACCGGACTGACCGGCAACGACATCGAGGAACTGGCGAAATACTTCAGCCGTCAGCAACTGGTTCCCGGCAAGCCAGCCGACGCCGCGCTGATCGAAGCGGGCAGGAAGATCTACTTGGCGGGCAGCCCGGAGCGAGGAATTTCGGCCTGTGCGGTCTGTCACGGCGACATGGCCCGCGGCGCCCGGATGTTGCCGCGATTGGCCGGGCAGCATGCGCGCTATCTCGCCATCCAGTTGCGTCGCTTTGCCGAGCAGTCGCGCACCACGGACCAGATGCTGATGCATTCGGTGGCCTCGAAGATGACCGAGGACGAGATCTGGGCGGTTAGCTATTTCCTGTCCGGGCTGGACTGAGTGGGCACGATGCGGCGCAGGAAACCCAAGCCGTGAGCAGCGACTTGCCCTTGCAGTCCGCGACGAATCAACGCCGGGAACAGGCCGAGACACTCAATGCCCGCGGCGGCGCGCTCCTGGCGTCCGGCGATATCAATGGCGCCGCAGACTGCTACCGGCGCGCCGCCGAGGCCGCGCCGGACTGGGCCGAGCCGCTCAAGAACATTGGCAACTGCTTCCTGCGCGCTCAGGATCCGGAGCACGCGGCACGTTGCTACGAGCAGGCACTGGCAGTGGATGGCAGTCACCTGGCCTCGTGGAACAATCTCGGCAGTGCGTGCCGTCTCCTCGGTCGTCTGCAGCAGGCGGAACACTGCCTGCGTCGCGCGGCAGAGTTGGCACCGGACGATGCCGACGTGATATGCAACCTCGGTGTGGTGCTGCTCCAGACCGGCCGTCCCGAAGAGGCGCGGGAAA
>JALHNN010000161.1 GCA_022843505.1 Sulfuritalea sp. | reverse complement strand
GAGCTTGGGCGCCGATCCGATGAACATGGTGACCGCGGTCGGCGCGCCGTGATAGACGTCCGGGATCCACATGTGGAACGGCACCAGGCCGAGCTTGAAGGCGATGCCGGCGACGATGAAGACCAGGCCGAAGATCAGCACGGTCTTTTCCGTCTGGTTCTGGTACAGGGCCTGGGCGATGCCGCCGAGCTCGAGGCTGCCGGTGGCGCCATAGACCATCGACATGCCGTAGAGCAGCAGGCCGGACGCCAGCGCACCGAGCACGAAGTACTTCATCGCCGCCTCGGTGCCGCGGGTCGAGTCGCGATCGATGGCGACCAGGCCGTAGAGCGAGAGCGACATCAGCTCGAGGCCGAGGTAGAGAGTCACGAAATTCGCCGCCGAGATCATGATCATCATGCCCAGCATGGCGTAAAGCACCAAGACGTAGAACTCGCCCTTGTCCAGGCCGCGGTCCGCCAGGTAGGCCCGGCTGTAGACAAGCATCATCAGCACGGCGAAATAGGTCATCAGCTTGAGGAAGTCGGCCAGCATGTCGTCGATGAACATGCCGCTGAAGGTCAGCACCGGCTGGGAATCCGCAGTCACCAGGGTGATCGCAGCGGCGCCCAGCAGGGAAACGGCCGTCAGCATGGCCGCCATCCAGCGATGGGTGGCGCCGAAGAACAGGTCGACGAACAGCACCAGGAAGGACATCACCAGGACAAAGATCTCCGGTGCCGCCGGGTACAGGTCGGGCATCACGAAATTGTTCAGCATCGCTTCACTCGTATCTTTCGCGTCGTGTGCCGCGCATTGGCGTTCATCACAGCTTGCTCACCGCGACGTGCTTGAGCAGGTTATCCACCGAAGCGTGCATCACCTCGGTGAAGGGGAAGGGGTAGAGGCCCATGGCCAGCACGCTGAGCGCGAGAATGCCAAGGAACAGGAACTCGCGGCCGTTGATGTCCTGCATCTCGGCGACATGGTGGTTGCCCACCGGGCCGTAGACCACGCGCTTGATCATCCACAGCGTGTAGGCGGCGCCGAGGATCAGGGTGGTGGCGGCGAGGAAGCCGAGCCAGAAGTTGGCCTTGATGGCGCCGAGGATGACCATGAACTCGCCGACGAAGCCGGAGGTGGCGGGCAGGCCGGAGTTGGCCATGGCGAAGAAGACGAACAGCGCGGCGAACTTCGGCATGGTGTGCACCACGCCGCCGTAGTCGGCGATCTGGCGCGAATGCACGCGGTCGTACATGACGCCGACGCAGAGGAACATGGCGGCGGAGATGAAGCCGTGGGAAATCATCTGCACCAGCGCGCCCTCGACGCCGAGCTGGTTGAAGATGAAGAAGCCGAGGGTGACGAAGCCCATGTGCGAAATCGACGAATAGGCGATCAGCTTCTTCATGTCGGTCTGCACCAGGGCGACGAAGCCGATGTAGACCACCGCGATCAGCGACAGGGTGATCATGAACGGCGCCATGTAGTGCGCGGCGTCGGGCACGATGGGCAGCGAGAACCGGACGAAACCGTAGGCGCCGAGCTTAAGGGCGATCGCCGCCAGCACCACCGAGCCGCCCGTGGGGGCCTCGACGTGGGCATCCGGCAACCAGGTATGCACCGGCCACATCGGCACCTTGACGGCGAAGGACACCAGGAAGGCGATGAAGATCAGGATCTGCGGTTTCATGCCGATCTGCAGCTGGTGCCAGTCGAGGATGTTGAAGCTGCCGCCGGCGGCGAGGAACAGCCAGAGCAGCGCGACCAGCATCAGCAGCGAGCCGAGCAGCGTGTAGAGGAAGAACTTGATCGCCGCATACACGCGGTTGGGGCCGCCCCAGACGCCGATGATGATGTACATCGGGATCAGCGAGGCTTCGAAGAAGACGTAGAACAGGACGCCGTCGAGCGCGCTGAAGATGCCGTTCATCAGACCGGACATGACCAGGAAGGCACCCATGTACTGGGCCTGCTTTTCCTCGATCACGTCCCAGCCGGCCAGCACCACCATCACGGTGATGAAGGCGTTGAGCAGGATGAAGGGCATGGAAATGCCGTCCACCCCGAGGTAGTACTGCACGTTGAAGCGCGGTATCCACGGCAGCTGTTCGACGAACTGCATGCCGGCCAGCTTTGGGTCGAAGCCGGTGTAGAGCGGGATGGTGACCAGGAAACCGGCGACGGCGACGGCCAGCGCCAGCCAGCGCACCAGGCAGCGGCGATCGGAGCCGGCCCAGAACACGGGCAGTGCGCCAATTATCGGAACCCAGATGGCGAGACTCAGTAAGCTTGCGTTCATATCAATGATTACCTGGCAGCCGCGTCAAAGAACTCGGCTGAAGACCGTCAACCACGCATAACCCAACAGAGCTACGGCACCGATGATGATGAAAAATGCGTATTGGTAGATGCGTCCGGACTGGATCAGGGCGGTGAGCCCGGCGAACCAGCCCACCGCGCCGGCCGAACCGTTCACCATGACGCCGTCGATCAGCACCTGGTCGCCGCCCTTCCACAGGCCGCGGCCGAGGCCGCGCGCGCCGCCAGCGAAGAACCAGTCGTTGAAGCGGTCGAAGCCGTATTTCTCTTCGAGGATCATGGCCGGGAAGGCAAGCTTCTGCTTGATCACCGCGGGCAGGTCGGGGCGCTTGATGTACAGGAACCACGCCGTGGCGGCACCCGCCAGCGCCAGCCAGAACGGCAGGGTCATCATGCCGTGCAGCATCATGCCGAAAATCCCGTGGAACTGTGCCGCCATGGTGGCCATGCCCTTGTGCGCGTCGGAGACGACGATCGCGTCGCCGAACCAGTTGCCGTAGAGGATGGTGCCGATCAGCCAGCCGGAGCCGATCGCGGGTATCGCCAGCAGCAGCAGCGGCACGGTGACGACCTTGGGCGATTCGTGGGGCTCGACCGGGCCGTGGTGGCCATGTTCGTCATGGGCATCGTGGTGTGCGTCGTGGCCATGGCCGCCATGGTTGTCCGCGGCGTGGCGGAAGCGTTCTTCGCCGTGGAAGGTGAAGAAGATCAGGCGGAAGGAGTACAGGCCGCCGACGAATACCGCCGCCAGGGCGCAGACGTAGGCGAAGCCGGCGAAGGGAACCTGGGAGAAATGCACCGCCTCGATGATCGAGTCCTTGGAGAAGAAGCCGGCGAAGGGCGGCAGACCGGCGTTGGCGATGGCGCCGATCAGCATCGTCGCGTAGGTGATCGGCATGTACTTCTTCAGGCCGCCCATCTTGCGCATGTCCTGCTCGTGGTGCATGGCGATGATGACCGAACCGGCGCCGAGGAAGAGCACGGCCTTGAAAAAGGCATGGGTCATCAGGTGGAAAATCGCCACCGAGTACGCCGAGGCGCCCAGCGCCATGGTCATGTAGCCGAGCTGCGAGAGCGTCGAGTAGGCGACGACGCGCTTGACGTCGGTCTGGACGATGGCGATCAGCGCCATGAACAGGGTGGTGATGCCGCCGATGACGATGACGAAGGACAGCGCGGTGTCGGACAGTTCGAACAGCGGCGACATGCGCGACACCATGAAGATGCCGGCGGTGACCATGGTCGCCGCATGGATCAGGGCGGAGATCGGGGTCGGGCCTTCCATCGAGTCGGGCAGCCAGACGTGCAGCGGAAACTGCGCCGACTTGCCCATCGCGCCGATGAACAGGCAGATGCAGATCGCCGTGATCAGTGGCCATCCGGTGACAGCCTCGGTCATCGTCGCCAGTTCCTTGGCCTTGCCGAAGACGGTGACGTAGTCGAGGCTGCCGGCGTAGGCGGCAACCAGGCCGATGCCGAGCAGGAAGCCGAAATCGCCGACGCGGTTGACCAGGAAGGCCTTGAGGTTGGCGTAGATCGCGGTTTCGCGCACCGACCAGAAGCCGATCAGCAGGTAGGACACCAGGCCCACCGCCTCCCAGCCGAAGAAGAGCTGGACGAAGTTGTTGCTCATCACCAGCATCAGCATCGAGAAGGTGAACAGCGAGATATAGCTGAAGAAGCGCTGGTAGCTGTGGGTCCCGGCCTTGCTGCCCTCGGGCCAGTTGTCCTCGTCATGTGCCATGTAGCCGATGGTGTAGATATGCACCATCAGTGAAACGAAGGTCACCACCAGCATCATGAGGACGGTAAGCTGGTCGATCATGAAACCGATCTCGAGCTTGAGGCCGCCCGATTCCATCCAGGTGTACACGGCGCCGTTGAACGTGTGCCCGGCCTGGACATCCTGGAAGATGATCACGGAAAGGATGAAGGACAGGGCGACGCCGGCGATGGTGACCAGGTGCGCGCCGGTGCGGCCGAGCAGGCCGCCGCAAAAGCCGGCGAGGATGGCGCCGACCAGCGGCGCGAGGGGTACGAGAAGGTAGATGGTCTTCATGCCCTAGCCCTTCAGGCTGTCGAGGTCTTCGACTTCGATCGAGGACAGGTTGCGGAACAGCACCACCAGGATGGCGAGGCCGATGGCGGATTCTGCGGCAGCGACGACCAGGATGAAGAACACGAACAACTGGCCGGAGAGATCGTTGAGATAGTGCGAAAAGGCGACGAAGTTGAGATTCACCGCCAGCAGCATCAGTTCGATGGCCATCAGCAGCACGATCAGGTTCTTCCGGTTGAGGAAGATGCCGATCACGCTGATGACGAAGAGAATCGCCGCGAGTATCAGGTAGTGCGACAGCGGAATCATGCCTTGTCTCCCTGGCTGGAGGGCAGTTCGACCTCGGGCGCCATCTTGACGATGCGCATGCGATCCTTGGCCTTGACCGCGATCTGGTCGGAGGAATGCATGGCCTTGTTGTCCTTGCGCCGGCGCAGGGTGAGCATGACGGCGACGATGATCGCCACCAGCAGGATTACGGAGGCGATTTCGAAGGGGTAGGCATAGTCGGTGAACAGCACCCGTGCCAGTTCCTTGGTGTTGCTGTAGTTGGCGGGCAGGTTCTGCGGCGGCAGGCTGGCCAGGCCGAAATACTTGCCCGAGAGCACCACGGCCATTTCCGCGGCGAGCAGGCCGCCGACGAAGATGCCCAGCGGCAGGTTGCTCCAGAAGCCGGCGCGGACGCGCTCGATGTTGATGTCGAGCATCATCACCACGAAGAGGAACAGCACCATCACCGCGCCGACGTACACCATGATCAGGGCCAGCGAGAGGAACTCTGCCTGCAGCAGCATCCACAGGCCGGCGACGTTGAAGAAGGCCAGCACTAGGAACAGCACGGCATGCACCGGATTCTTCGCCGTGATCACGCGCAGTGCGGCGATGACCGTGACGGTCGAGAAGAGGTAGAAGAGTAGGGTCTTGAATTCCATGGCCTGACTAAGGTGAAATGCGCTCGACGCGATGAACGGAGTACCCCGTTACAACCTCGCGCAGCGAGCTGGCAGTCGCCCCCGCCCGGGCGGGGGCTGGGGGGTGGGGGCGTTCAATTCGCTTTTTCATCTGTAGGGCGCATCCTGCGCGCGATCGGCGGCGATCTGGGCTTCGTTCTTGTCACCCACGGCCAGCAGCATCTGCTTGGTGTAATAAAGATCGCCGCGAGCCTCGCCGTGGTATTCGAAAATGCGGGTCTGGACGATGGCGTCGACCGGGCAGGCTTCCTCGCAGAAGCCGCAGAAGATGCACTTGGTCAGGTCGATGTCGTAGCGCGTGGTACGTCGGCTGCCGTCGTCGCGTTCGGCGGACTCGATGGTGATCGCCAGCGCCGGGCAGACGGCCTCGCACAGCTTGCAGGCGATGCAGCGCTCTTCGCCGTTGGGATAGCGGCGCAGCGCGTGCAAGCCGCGGAAACGGTTGCTCTGCGGTGTCTTCTCTTCCGGGTACTGGACGGTGATCTTGCGCGCGAACATGTAGCGCCCGGTCACTGCCATGCCCTTGAAGAGTTCCTTGAGGAACAGGCTGCCGATGAAGTCTTTTGCACCCATGGTGGTCTCTCCCGGCCCTACTTCCAGATCGACAGCGGCGACATCATCCAGACGCCGACGACGAGGATCCAGACCAGCGTCAGCGGCACGAACACCTTCCAGCCCAGGCGCATCAGCTGGTCGTAGCGGTAGCGCGGGAAGGTGGCGCGGATCCAGAGGAAGAAGAACAGGATCGCCGCCATCTTCGCCGCCATCCAGTGGAAGCCGTCCGGGATGAAACCGACCGGCGACAGCCAGCCGCCGAGGAAGAAGATCGAGGTCATCGCCGAGATCAGGATCATGTTGGCGTATTCGGCGAGGAAGAACATCGCGAAGGCCATGCCCGAGTACTCGACCATGTGGCCGGCAACGATTTCCGATTCACCCTCGACGACGTCGAAGGGCGCGCGATTGGTTTCGGCCACGCCCGAGATCAGGTACACCACGAACATCGGCAGCAGCGGCAGCCAGTTCCACGACAGGAAGCCAAGGCCGTAGCCGGCGAAACGGCCCTTTTCCTGGG
>JALHNN010000160.1 GCA_022843505.1 Sulfuritalea sp. | reverse complement strand
AGCCGAGGATCAGCGGGGCGATGCCGCGGGTCATGCCGCGCGCGTCGAGCACCAGCACCACCGGCAGGCCGAGCAGGCGGGCCAGCGCCGCATTGCTGTTCGAGCCTTCGAGGTCGAGCCCGTCGTAGAGGCCCTTGTTGCCCTCGACCAGGCAGACGTCGGCGTCGTGGCCGTGGCGGGCGAACTGCTGGCGCAGCTCGCCGTCGGGCGAGAGGAAGAAATCGAGGTTGAAGCAGGGCCGGTTGGCCGCCACCGAGAGCCACAGGGGGTCGATGTAGTCCGGACCCTTCTTGTAGGGCTGCACCGAGAGTCGGCGCCCACGCAACGCCGCCGCAAGGCCGATGCTGACGGTGGTCTTGCCCGATGACTTGTGGGCGGCAGAGATCAGAAAGCGATGCATGGCGCCGCAGCCGCTTCCGTGCTTAGAGCCGTTGAAGAAATCGTAGCGAGCGGGCCGCAGCGGGGTGCGGCCGGAGCGCAGCTACCGGAATGCACGCGGTTGTGCATGAGGATAGCGAGCACCGCCCAAGCCCTGATCCAGCGCGCGCAGTAGATTTATTCACGAGCTCTCAGTCGACGATGCTGCCGGCGGCTTCCAGCTCGGCGATGTCGTCCTGCGGCAGGAAGCGCAGGGCGCGGACACCGATGATGGTGATGGTGTAGGCGATGCCCATGCCACCGAAGGCGAGCAGTATTTCCGGCAGGGTCGGGCTGTAGCTGTCGATGGCCCCGTCCATGAAGCTGCTCCTGACGTCGTAGCCGGGGAAGATGTCCAGCGGGAAGGCCTGGCCGCCGATGATGAAGACGTAGAGCAGGCAGAAGGCGCCGATGATGACCAGGCTCGAGGCGGCGAACACCGAGCCGCGGAAGCGGTTGAGGTCCGGAACGTAGATCAGCAGCAGCGGCAGGATCGTGCCGACGAGGACGTAGCCGACCCAGAACAGCACCGGGAAAATCCCGCCGGAGAGCAGGATGAATTCCTCGAAGGCGGTCTGCCTGGCGAAGTAGATGTTGGTCAGGTGGTAGGTGGCGACGAAATAGAACACGGCGGCGACGAAGGTGCCGAGCAGATTCTTCATGCGGGCGCGGATCGCCGGATGCAGCGTCATGGCGTTCCAGCCGAACATGGTCTTCTGCACGATCATGAACGTGGCCAGGCCCCAGGCAAAGGACATGATGATGAACATCGCCGGCAGGATGGCATTGCCGTAGGCCTGGCGGGCGACGAGGAAGGCGAAGATCGAGCCGGTGCCCGTGGTCAGCAGGATGCGCCAGATGAAGGTCGCCAGGCCTGCCGCCTTGGCATAGGGGTTCATGCGGCGCTCCATCAGCGTCCAGAGGTAGACGCCGACGATGGCATACATCCCGGGATAGAGGATGACGTTCCAGCCGAACACCGATGTCGGGTTGAAGTGCGTCGCGGCGATGATGATGCGATCGGCGCGTCCGAGGTCGAGCATGATGACGGCGAGGCCGCCGGTCAGCATGGCGATGCAGAGCAGGGCCGAGAGCGGTGCGCGCGACTTGTATGCCTTCTTGCCGAACACCGAGCCGATCGAGGCGACGTTGAGCACGCCGGAGGCGGCGACGATGAGGAAAATGGCGAAGACATGCGGCAGGCCCCAGACGATCTGGTTGTTCATGCCGGTGACGATGTGGCCGGTGTGTTCCATGTAGAGCGCGGCGCCGAGGCCGACGGCGGCGACCAGACCACCCAGGGCGGCGAGGACATAGAACAGGCCTTCTTCGTGGCGGGGGTTCAAGGTGGCCATGTCAGATTCCCTGGTAGCGAACGCCAAGGTCGAGCTTGAGGTCGCTGCGGACCTGGGTCGTGTTCGCGGCGGCGATGCGCTTGGAGATCGCGCTTTCCGGGTTGTTGAGGTCGCCGAAGGTCATCGCGCCCTCCGGGCACTTCTCGACGCAGGCCGGTTGCTGGCCCTTGTCCACGCGATGAACGCAGAGCGTGCAGGACTCGACGCAGCCCTTGCCGCGCGGAACCTCGGGGTTCTGTTCGCTGAGGTTGTTGTGCACGAAGGAGCGCGCCTTGTAGGGGCAGGCCATCATGCAGTAGCGGCAGCCGATGCAGGTATGGCGGTCGACCAGCACGATGCCGTCGGCGCGCTTCATCGAGGCGCCGGTCGGGCAGACGTCCACGCAGGGCGGCTTGGCGCAGTGCTGGCACATCATCGGCAGGGTCGTGACGCGGCCATTGCGGCGGTCGACGAGTTCGATCTTGCGGATCCACTGCGAGTTCTGGCGCGGGTCGGGCAATTGCTCGCTGACGCCGTTTTCCTCATGGCAGGCATCGATGCACTTGGTGCAGCCGGGGGCGCACTTGGTGGCGTCGATCAGCAGACCCCAGCGGATCGCCGGGGAAGCGGCCTGGCCGGCGGGGCGCGCGGCGGCATTGGCCTCGCCAACAGCCATCAGGTGCAGGCCGGGGGCAATGGCGGTAAAGCCAAGGCCGGCCACGCCGGCGCCGGCGGCGGCGATGAAGGCGCGGCGGGGATTGCGGTCGGGCGTGTTGGCTGCGGCCGGCCTATCGGCCTTAACGCGCACTTCGCGCGCCTTAGCCTGCGCCGAAACTTCGCTGTCGCTCGTTTTCATGGCTTCAATCCTGCGGCCTTGAATTTGGCCTTGGGCTGGTGGCATTCGAAGCAATCGAGTTTGACCGCGACATAGCTGTGACAGCTTTCGCAGAAGTTGTCCTTGCCGCCGAGCACGGAACCGGTCTTCTTGCTGGCATGGCACTCGATGCAGGCGTTCAGCGAGGCCGGTTCGCCGCGGATGCCGGCGCGCATGGTGCGGTCGCGCTGGTGCTTGAGCATTTCCATGTGGTTCCTGCGCATTTCCTCGGCCGGGGCGACGCACTTGCCCGGATTCTCGATCGAGACCACCGGCTTGGGCGTACGCTCGCCGGCAAGAGTCGGCGCTGACGACACGGCGACGGCCGCGAGAAGGACAAGCACGAGCCTTACGAAGTCGGTAACGCGCTCAGGAAGCGTAGCGAGCAGACCAAGATGCAAGGCGCGGCGCAGCGAGCCGCGAGAAAGCCGGTGGCTTGGGTGAAGGCTAACTTTGCGCAGCAAAGTTAAGGTGCTAGGCACCGGCCGGAGCCACAACCAACCGGCGACCGGCGAGCGAGTACGCAACGCCGCAGATTGGTCGCGCAGTAGCTTCATGAGTGCGTTACTCGCCCAGGCCCATCTGGATGTAGCCCGTGGGGCAGACATCGGCGCAGATGTGGCAGCCGATGCACTTGTCGTAATCGGTGGCGACGTAGCGGCCGGTCAGGGACTCGGTTTTCTTGACCTTGTACACGGCGGTCTGCGGGCAATACACGACACAGTTGTCGCACTCGAAGCACAGGCCGCAGCTCATGCAGCGCTTGGCTTCGCCCACGGCCTGCTGCTCCGACAGGGCTTCCAGGCGCTCCTCGAAGTTGCCCAGCGCGCTTTCCTTGTTGAGGTGCGTGATGTGGCGCTTGTTGCGTGCCGTGTATTGGAAATGGCCGAGGAAGAGCTGGTCGTGCGGGATGACGTAGCGCTCGGAGCGGTTGTCGAAGTTATGCACGGCGTTCTTGTTGCTGTCGGTGCCGGTTTGCGCATCCTTGATCTCGCCGAACTTGACGCCCTTTTCGACGTATTTGCGCATCAGGTCGAAACTGTGCACGTCGATCTTGGGGCGGCGACCGAGTTCGTGTCCGGCGAGGAACTGGTCGATGCCGTCGGCGGCGATCGCGCCATGGCCGATCGCGGTGGTCAGCAGGTGGGGACGGATCACGTCGCCACCGGCGAAGACACCGGGCTTGCCGGCCAGGGCGTAGTTCTTGTCGGCGGTAACGCCGCCCTTGCCATTGTTGAAGACTTCAAGGCCGGTGAGGTCCACGGTCTGGCCGATGGCGGAGACGATCAGGTCGGCCGGCAGGTCCTTCTCGGTGCCCTCGATGGGCTTGATGTCGAGGCGTCCGCCGACCATCTTGGCCTCGCACTGCTTGATGCGCAGTCCGTTGGCGCGGCCATCGGCTCCCTTGAGTACGGCGACCGGCATCCAGCCGCCCATGATGTGGATGCCTTCGGACTCGGCGTGCTCGATTTCCTGCTTGCTGGCCATCATATAGACGGTAGTCAGCGTGACGTCGGCACCCTGGCGGCGCGAGACGTCCGCGGCATCCTGGGCCAACTGACCGGCGATGGCGGCTTCCCAATCGGTCGGCTTGGAGTGTTCGATATGGCCGAGGCGGCGCGCGACGGTGGCGACGTCCATCGAGGTATCGCCGCCGCCGACCACGACGACGCGCTTGCCGACGTGCTTGAGACGCCCGTCGTTGAAGGCCTTGAGGAAGGCCGTCGCGGTGACGACGTTGGAGACGTTGTCCGCACCCTCGGCCGGCAGGGCGCGGCCGCCCTGGGCGCCGAGGCCGAGGAAGACGGCGTCGAATTCCTGGTTGATCTGGTCCATCGTGACATCGACGCCGACCTTGGTCTTGAGGCGGACTTCGACGCCGAGGTTCAGGATGCGCTGGATTTCTGCGTCGAGGATGTCGCGCGGCGTGCGGTAGCCCGGGATGCCGTAGCGCATCATGCCGCCGAGGTATTCATGGTCGTCGAACACGGTGACCGAGTGTCCCTTCAGCGCGAGCTGGTAGGCCACCGAGAGGCCGGCCGGGCCGCCGCCCAGCACGGCGACCTTCTTGCCCGTCTTGTTTTCGGGGGCCTTGAACTGCAGGTTGTTCTTGATCGCGTACTCGCCGAGGAAGTGCTCGACGGAATTGATGCCGACGTGGTCCTCGACCTCATTGCGATTGCAACCGGTTTCGCAGGGCGCGGGGCAGACGCGGCCCATCACGGCGGGGAAGGGGTTGGCTTCGGTCAGGCGGCGCCAGGCGTACTCCTGCCAGGGCATGACGGGCTTTCCGTCGGCGCCCACCGGCGGCTTTTCGATGCCGCGCACGATGTTGAGGTAGCCGCGGATGTCCTCGCCCGAGGGGCACGAGCCCTGGCAGGGCGGCGTGGACTGGATGTAGGTCGGGCACTTGTGGCTGTAGCTGGCCTGGAAGATTTCGTCCTGCCAGCGCTTGACTTTGACGTCGCCATCCTTGTAGCGGCGGAAGGTCAGTTTTTCGGTCTGGTTTTCAGTAGTGGCTGACATGGAGGTCTCCAGTGAAAATCATTGTTCGTTATTGAGCACGATGGCGGTACTGACCAGCTGGTGCACCCCGCCGACCATGCTCATCTTGAAACCGTAGTAGGGCAGTACCTTCGTAAACTGGGCCTTGCAGATGGCGCAGATGGTGGCCATGAAGTTGACGCCGTGTTGCTGCACGATCTTGTTCAGGGCTTCCATGCGAGGCAGGGCGCCCTTGACCCGTAGGTCGAGCAGCTCGTCGGTCAGCAGGCCGCCGCCGCCGCCGCAGCAGAAGGTCTTTTCGCGTGTGGTGGCTTCCGACATGTCGACGTAGTGGTTGGCCACGGCGCGGATGATGTTGCGCGGGATGTCGAACTGGCCGCCCGCATAGTCGCCCATGCGCGAGCCGCGCGCGACGTTGCAGGAATCGTGGAAGGTGATGATGCGGTGGTCGTTGGCCGACTTGTCGAACTTCAGCCGCCCGGCCTGGATCAGGTCCCAGGTCACTTCGCAGATGTGCGAAGGCTGCTTGTAGTTCGGGTCGAGCTGCTTCTGCAGCTGGATGGCAAAGGGGTCGTTGGCGCCGGCGCCGACGCCGGTCAGCGTGTTCCAGAAGGCATAGGCGACGCGCCAGGCGTGACCGCACTCGCCGACCACGATGCGCTTGACGCCGAGCTCCAGCGCGGCTTCGCGCACGCGCATGGCGATCTTCTTCATCTGCTCGTAGTTGCCGATGAACATGCCGAAGTTGCCGGCTTCCGAGGCCTTGCTGGAGAGTGTCCAGGAGATGCCTGCGGCGTGGAACACCTTGCCGTAGCCGATCAGGCTGTCGACGTGCGGTTCGGCGAAAAAGTCCGCCGAGGGCGTGACCAGCAGGACTTCGGCACCCTTCATGTCGAGCGGATACTTGACCGCCGCTCCGGTGTCGTCGAGGACGTCCTCTTCGAGGCCCTCCAGCGTATTCTCCAGCGCCGGGCCGGGCAGACCGAGGTTGTTGCCGATCTTGTGCACCTTGCCGATGATCTCGTTCACGTACTTGTGACCGAGACCGACGCTGTGCATGATTTCCTTGGCCGCCATGGTCACTTCGGCGGTGTCGATGCCGTAGGGGCAGAACACGGAACAGCGGCGGCACTCGGAACACTGGTTGTAGTAGCGGAACCAGTCGTCGAGCACGTCCTTGGTCATGTCGCGCGCGCCGACCAGCTTGGGGAAGAGCTTGCCGGGCAGGGTGTAGTAGCGGCGATAGACCGAACGCATCAGGTCTTGCCGCGCGACCGGCATGTTCTTCGGATCGCCGGTGCCGATGAAATAGTGGCACTTGTCGGTGCAGGCGCCGCAATGCACGCAG
>JALHNN010000159.1 GCA_022843505.1 Sulfuritalea sp. | reverse complement strand
TGGCGCGCTTTTCTTCGCGGTTGATGAGTGCTAGTTTCGCCATACGTCCCTCAGTTCTTGAAGGGGAACTTGAATGCGGCGAGAAGCGCCTTCGCTTCTTCGTCGTTCTTCGCGGTGGTGGTGATGCTGATATTCATGCCACGCAGCGCATCGATCTTGTCGTACTCGATCTCGGGGAAGATGATCTGTTCCTTGACCCCGACGTTGTAGTTGCCGCGGCCGTCGAAGCCCTTGCCCGAGATGCCGCGGAAGTCACGGATGCGGGGCATGGCGATGGTCACCAGGCGATCGAGGAATTCGTACATCTGGTTGCCGCGCAGCGTCACCATGCAACCGATCGGATAGCCTTCGCGGATCTTGAAACCGGCGATGGCCTTGCGGGCCTTGGTGACGACCGGCTTCTGGCCGGCGATCTTGGTCATGTCGGCAACCGCGTGATCGAGGATCTTCTTGTCGCCTACTGCCTCGCCGACACCCATGTTCAGGGTGATCTTGGTGATGCGCGGCACTTCCATCACTGATTTGTAGCCGAACTTGCCGAGCAGTTCGGGAACGACGGTCTGTTTGTAGTATTCCTGCAAGCGCGCCATGGCTGGTCCTTACGCGTCAACGACTTCGCCGTTCGACTTGAACACCCGAACCTTGCGGCCGTCGTCGAGCTGCTTGAAGCCGACGCGATCCGCTTTCTGGGTGGCCGGATTGAACAGCGCCACGTTGGAAATATTGATCGGCATTTCCTTCTCGACAATGCCGCCCTGATGGCCCTTCATGGGATTGGGCTTGGTGTGCTTCTTGACGCGGTTGATACCTTCGACGAGAAGTCGATCGGCATCAACGCAGTTCAGCACCACTCCGCGCTTCCCCTTGTCTTTCCCGGTGGTAACTACGACGTCATCACCCTTGCGAATCTTGTTCATGATCGATTCCTCGATTGCTGGTTCAAAGAACCTCGGGAGCCAACGAGACGATTTTCATGAATCGCTCGGTACGCAGCTCGCGCGTCACCGGCCCGAAGATGCGGGTACCGATGGGTTCGAGCTTGTTGTTCAGGAGCACCGCAGCGTTGCCATCAAACTTGATCAGCGAGCCGTCGGGACGACGCACGCCCTTGGCAGTACGTACCACCACGGCGCTGTAAACCTCGCCCTTCTTGACGCGGCCGCGCGGCGCGGCATCCTTGATGCTGACCTTGATGACGTCGCCGATCCCGGCGTAACGGCGCTTGGATCCGCCGAGCACCTTGATGCACATGACCGAACGCGCGCCCGTATTGTCGGCGACGTCCAGCAGGGACTGCATTTGAATCATTTTTTCATCTCCAACTTAATTCGCGGCGAACCAGGCGCCGCGATCAGTCTTGGAGCCCGCTAGGGGCTGGATCGCCGGGAAACAGACTCACCCGGCGGAGCAAAGAGGCGAGATTTTATCCTGCGCCCCGGTGTTGTCAACTACTTGTTGCAGCAAATGCAAGGAAATCAGACGATGCGCGCCTTTTCCAACACCTTGGCGACGCGCCAGGCCTTGGTCTTCGATATCGGGGCGCACTCCTCGATCTGCACCAGGTCGCCCGATGCGGCCTCAAGGCCCTCGACGTGGGCGTGGTATTTCTTCGAGCGCGTCATGATCTTGCCGATCACGGGATGTTTCACCTTGCGTTCGATCAGCACGGTCACCGTCTTCTGCATCTTGTCCGAGACGACGCGCCCCTGCAGGGTCCGCCTCACGGTCTGGGTACTGGTTTCGGTCATTTCGCCACCGCCTTCTCACGCTGTATGGTCTTGATCCGCGCGATGTCCTTGCGCACCTTGCCAAGCTGGCTCGTATTGGTCAATTGCTGGGTTGCCACCTGCATGCGCAGGCCGAACTGGGCCTTGCGCAGGTCCAGCAACTCCTTTTGCAGCTCCTCTGCGCCTTTCGTTCTCAATTCGCTTGCCTTCATGTCTCTTACCCCAAGTGACGAGTGACGAACGTGGTCTCGAGCGGCAGCTTGGCAGCTGCCAGGCGGAACGCCTCGCGCGCCAGCGTCTCGTCCACGCCATCCATTTCGTACAACACCTTCCCCGGTTGGATCTCGGCCACCCAATATTCGGGGGAGCCCTTGCCGTTGCCCATGCGCACCTCAAGCGGCTTCTTGGAGATCGGCTTGTCCGGGAAAATGCGAATCCAGATGCGTCCGCCGCGCTTGATGTGACGGGTCATCGCACGACGGGCAGCCTCGATCTGACGGGCCGTAAGGCGGCCGCGACCGATCGCCTTCAGACCATACTCGCCGAAGCTGACCTTGGCGCCCCGGGTCGCAAGACCCGTATTGCGTCCCTTCTGTTCCTTCCTGTATTTCCTGCGTGCAGGTTGCAGCATGGCTTACTCCTTGACTTCTTTCGCTGCGCCGCCGGCAGCTTCCACCTTGGCGGGCGCCTTGCGGACGCGCTTGACTGGCGCCTTGGGCGCCGCAGTACCCTCAGGCTTTGGTTCTTCGGCCTTTTTCGGCGCGCTACGACGCGCTGGCGCGGCATCGGCCTCGCCTTCCGATTTCCTGGCCGGGCTCCGGCGGGGCTTGCGCTGGTCGTCGGCCGCCGGTTCGGGCGCAGCCGTCAGCGCATCATGACGCGACAGCATCTCGCCGCGGAAAACCCAGACCTTGATGCCGATGATGCCGTAAGTTGTCTTCGCCTCGGAAGTACCGTAGTCGATGTCGGCACGCAGCGTATGCAGCGGCACACGGCCCTCGCGGTACCACTCACGACGGGCAATTTCGGCGCCGTTCAGCCGCCCGGAACTCATGATCTTGATTCCCTGGGCGCCGAGGCGCATGGCATTCTGCATGGCCCGCTTCATGGCGCGGCGGAACATGATGCGCTTTTCGAGCTGCTGGGCGATCGAATCGGCGATCAGCTGGGCGTCGATCTCGGGCTTGCGGATCTCTTCGATGTTGACGTGCACCGGCACGCCCATCTTGCGCTGAAGTTCCGCCTTCAGGTGTTCGATGTCCTCGCCCTTCTTGCCGATGACGACACCGGGGCGGGCGCTATACACCGTGACGCGCGCATTTTTCGCCGGACGCTCAATGACGACGCGACCGACAGAGGCGTGAGCCAGTTTCTTTTTCAGGTAGTCGCGAACCTCGATGTCTTCCTTCAGCATCTGCGGGAAGTTCTTGCTGTTGGCGTACCAGCGCGAAGTCCAGTTGCGCGTGACCGAAAGACGGAAGCCGGTCGGATGAATCTTTTGTCCCATGAGTTCCCCTTAAGCGCCGACGGTCACGTAGATGTGGCAGGTGGGCTTGAGAATGCGGTTGCCGCGTCCCTTCGCCCGTGCGGTGAACCGCTTCAGCACGGTCCCCTTTTCAACATAGATGCGGGTGACCTTGAGTGCGTCGATATCGGCGCCGTCGTTGTGTTCCGCGTTGGCGATGGCCGACTCCAGCACCTTCTTGATGATGCCGGCACCCTTCTTGGGTGAGTAGGCCAGGATGCTCAGCGCCTGATCGACCGGCTTGCCGCGAACGAGGTCGGCAACCAGGCGACCCTTCTGGGCCGACAGGCGCACGCCGCGCAGGTTTGCATTGGTTTCCATCGTCGCTCCTTACTTCTTCGCCGCGGCTTTCTTGCCGCCGGTGTGGCCCTTGAAGGTCCGCGTCAGCGCGAACTCGCCAAGTTTGTGACCCACCATGTTTTCCGAAACATAGACCGGGATGTGCTGCTTGCCGTTATGTACGGCGATGGTCAAGCCGACGAAGTCCGGCAGTATCGTCGAACGGCGCGACCAGGTCTTGATCGGACGCTTGTCGTTGGAAGCGCGCGCGACATCTACACGCTTGAGCAGGTGGGCATCGATGAACGGGCCCTTCTTGATTGAACGTGCCATGGCTTACCTCTTACCCTTCGGCCTGCGCTGGACGATCATCACGTCCGTACGCTTGTTGTTTCGAGTGCGATACCCCTTGGTCGGCTGGCCCCACGGGCTGACGGGCACGCGCCCCTCGCCGGTACGACCTTCGCCGCCGCCATGCGGGTGATCGATCGGGTTCATCGCCGTACCGCGAACGGTCGGTCGCACACCGCGCCAGCGCATCGCGCCGGCCTTGCCGATCTTGCGCAGGCTGTGCTCTTCGTTGCCGACCTCGCCGATCGTGGCGCGGCATTCGACATGGATGCGGCGGATCTCGCCGGAACGCAGACGAACCTGGGCGTAGGCGCCTTCGCGGGCCAGGAGTTGCACCGAGGTGCCTGCCGAGCGCGCAATCTGCGCACCCTTGCCCGGCATCATTTCCACGCAATGTATCGTGGTACCGACCGGGATGTTGCGGATCGGCAGTGCATTGCCCGGCTTGATCGGGGCGTCGGAACCGCTCAGCACCGTCTGGCCGATGACCATTCCCTTGGTGGCGATGATGTAGCGGCGCTCGCCGTCGGCATACAGGACGAGGGCTATATTGGCCGAACGATTCGGATCGTACTGCAGGTTTTCGACCTTGCCGGGAATGCCGTCCTTGTCGCGACGGAAGTCGACCACGCGGTAATGCTGCTTGTGGCCACCGCCCTTGTGGCGGGTGGTGATGTGGCCATGGGTGTTGCGCCCGGCGGTCTTCGATTTTTTCTCGAGCAGACTGTCGTGCGGACGGCCCTTGTGCAGGTTCGCATTGACGACCTTGACGACACCACGGCGTCCGGGCGAGGTCGGTTTAACTTTTACCAGAGCCATTTAGGCAGCCCCCCCTTCCGCGAAATTGATTTCCTGACCCGGCTTGAGGCAGACGAAGGCCTTGCGGATATCGCTGCGCCGACCGATGGTGCGGCCCGAGCGCTTGACCTTGCCTTTCAGGTTGGCAATCTGTACCGACTCGACCTGGACCTTGAACAGCATTTCGACGGCGGCCTTCACTTCGGGCTTGGTGGCGTCCGGCGTAACGATGAACACTACCTGCTCGTTCTTGTCGGCAATGTAGGTCGCCTTTTCGGAGATCTGCGGCGCAACCAGCACCTGGAGCAGGCGCTCCGGATTGAAGTTCTTGTTCATGCCAGCATCTCCTCGATCTTGGCCACGGCACCCTTGGTGAAGATCACCTTGGGAAAACGGACCAGCGAGACCGGATCGGCCTGCTGCGCCTCAAGCACCAGGACGTTGGGCAGGTTGCGTGACGCCAGCGCCAGATTGTCGTCGAGGCTATCGGTGACCAGCAGTACCGAGTCTAGGCCCATCGCCTTGAGCTTCTGAGCAAAGAGGCGGGTCTTCGGCGCGTCGATGGCGAAATTGTCGATCACGGCCAGCCGATCTTCACGGGCGAGCTGCGAAAGGATTGCAGCAACACCGGCGCGATACATCTTGCGGTTGACCTTCTGGGTGAAATTCTCGTCCGGCGAGTTCGGGAAGATGCGACCGCCGCCACGCCACAAGGGCGAAGACGTCATGCCGGCACGGGCACGGCCGGTACCTTTCTGACGGAAAGGCTTCTTGGTGCTGTGATGAACTTCTTCTCGGTCCTTCTGCTTGCGGTTGCCGGCGCGCGCATTGGCCTGATAGGCAACCACAACCTGATGAACCAGCGCTTCGTTGAAGTCGCGGCCAAACAGGGCATCCGAGGCGGTCACGGTCGATGCCGCCTGTCCCTGATCGTTGATTACTTTGAGTTCCATGTCATCCCCGCTCTTAGGAGGCCTTGACGGCCGGGGCGACGACGAGGTCCCCACCCTTGGCGCCAGGCACGGCGCCACGGATCATCAGCAACTGGCGCGCCTCGTCAATGCGAACCACTTCCAGGTTCTGCGTCGTGCGCGCCACATCGCCGTAATGGCCGGCCATTTTCTTGCCAGGAAATACCCGACCCGGATCCTGCGCCATGCCGATCGAACCGGCGGAGTTATGGGATACCGAGTTGCCATGCGAGGCACGATTCGAGGAAAAGTTGTGGCGCATGATGGCGCCCGCAAAACCCTTACCTATCGATGTGCCGCTGACATCAACCTTCTGGCCGACGCTGAAAATGCTGGCCGCAATCACGTCACCGGGTTTGAAACCGGAGATCTGATCTGCACCAACACGGAATTCCTTGAGAACTTCCCCGGCTTCGACACCGGCCTTGGCGAGATGCCCGGCGGCAGCCTTATTGACACGGCTGGCGCGGCGCTTGCCGAAGGTCACCTGCACGGCGGCATAGCCGTCCGTTTCAGGCGTCTTGATTTGCGTGACGCGATTGTTCGACACGTCCACCACGGTCACCGGAATGGATGAACCATCCTCGGCGAACACGCGCGTCATGCCGACCTTGCGTCCAACAAGGCCCAGACTCATTTTATTCTCCTAAAACCCCGGCTACGATTGGCCGGGCTAAGAAAGCAACTTTACGAAACAGCGGTAGCGCCGAAGCCTTGGCGCCGAAAATGCTTACTGCAACTTAATTTCGACATCCACGCCTGCCGGGAGGTCGAGCTTCATAAAGGCATCGACCGACTTGTCGGTCGGGTCGATGATTTCCATCATGCGCAGGAGGGTACGAATCTCG
>JALHNN010000158.1 GCA_022843505.1 Sulfuritalea sp. | reverse complement strand
AGGCTGCGGAACATGGTTTCGATGCGCCCGGGAAAGCGCTTCTCCCAGTCGTTGAGCATCTGCTTGACCTGCTGGCGCTGCAGGTTGGGCTGCGAGCCGCAGAGGTTGCAGGGGATGATCGGGAAGGCGCGCACGGCCGCCCACTTTTCCAGGTCGCGCTCGCGGCAGTAGGCCAGCGGGCGGATCACGATGTTGCGACCGTCGTCCGACATCAGCTTGGGCGGCATGGATTTGAGCTTGCCGCCGAAGAACATGTTGAGGAACAGGGTCTGCAGGATGTCGTCGCGGTGGTGGCCCAGCGCGATGCGCGTCGCCCCCAGTTCGCCGGCGACGCGGTAGAGCACGCCGCGGCGCAGGCGCGAACACAGCGAGCAGGTGGTCTTGCCTTGCGGGATCACGCGCTTGACGATGGAATAGGTGTCCTCGTTCTCGATGTGGAAGGGAACGTCGATGGAACGCAGGTAGTCGGGCAGCACGCCGGCGGGAAAGCCCGGCTGCTTCTGGTCGAGATTGACGGCGACGATGTCGAACCCGACCGGCGCGTGCTCGCGCAGGAAGAGCAGGATGTCGAGCAGGGCGAAGGAATCCTTGCCGCCGGAGAGGCAGACCATGACCTTGTCGCCGGCGCCGATCATGTTGAAGTCGGCGATCGCCTGCCCCACCTCGCGGCGCAGCCGCTTGGCGAGTTTGTTTGATTCGAAGGCGGCCTTCTGGGCCTGGCGGGCTGTGGGGGCGGATTGAAGGACTGCGGTCATAGGTGGGCGGTCCGTCCGCCGTCGACATTGATCACCTGGCCGGTGACATAGGGGGCATCGAAGATCAGGAATTTAACCGTGCCGGCGATGTCGGCCGGCGAACCGACGCGCTTGAGCAGGCTGTGCTCAATGATAGCCGCGCGCTCGGCCGGCGGGAAGTCGTCCGTGCCCTGCGGCCATTCGATGGCGCCGGGCGCCACCGCGTTCACCCGCACCCGCGGTCCGAGTTCCACGGCCAGGGCCCGGGTCAGTCCCAGCAGGCCGGCCTTGGCCGCGCAATACACCGGGTAGCCCCTGAGCGGCCGTTCGGCATGGATGTCGGTGATGTTCACGATGCAGCCGCCGCTGCCGGCGAGGTACGGGGCGGCGGCCTGGGCGAGAAAGAAGGGCGCGCGCAGGTTGGAGCCGACGAGATCGTCCCAGATCGCCGTGTCCACAGCGCCGACTTTCGTCGCATAGAAGGACGAGGCATTGTTGACCAGCGCGTCTAGCCGGCTGAAGCGCGCAACGACGGCATCGACCAGCGCGGGCAGGCCTGCGACATCGAGCAGGTCGGCGACGAACACGGCGGCGCTGTCGGGACGGTCGGCGTTCAGCCGGGCAGCGAGTTCCCCGGCCTCCGCTTGCGAGGCGCGGCAGTGGATCGCCACCGCCGCTCCCGCACCATGCAGCCGGCGCGCGATCTCGGCGCCGACGCGGCGGGCGGCGCCGGTGACGAGCACGACGGGGGCGAAAGGAAGGGCGGGAGCGGTCATGCGGGAAGTATAGCGGCGAGCACCCGCGCCGCCGCGGCGAAACCGAAGCTGGCCGTGACCGCCACCGAGGAGCCGTAGCCGGCGCAGTTGAGCCCGGCGCCGGCGTCGAACCCGTCGGCGCCCGGCATGGCGCAGGTCTCGCCGCCGCGCCGCGATTGTTCCGGCGAAAACACGCAATCGACGCCGAACTTCTTCTTCGGGTCGCGCGTGAAGCCGTACTCCTTGCGCAGCCTGGCGCGAACCTTGGAGGCCAGCGCGTCCTGGGTGGTACGCGACAGGTCGGTCAACTCGATGCGCGTCGGGTCGGTGCGTCCGCCGGCGCCGCCGGTGGTGACGATGCGCAGCCCGGCGCGGCGGCAGTGGGCGATCAGCGCCGCCTTGGCGCGCACGTGGTCGATGGCGTCGATCACCGCGTTGCAGGGCGGCAGCAGTTCGGCGATGTTGCGCTCGTCGATGAACTCCTCGATGCAGGCCACATCGCAGGCCGGATTGATGGCGAGGATGCGGCTACGCATCGCCAGCACCTTGGCCGCGCCCAGCGTGCTGCCCAGGGCATGGACCTGGCGGTTGATGTTGGATTCGGCGACGTGGTCGAGGTCGATCAGCGTCAGGCGGCCGACGCCGCTGCGCGCCAGGGCCTCGGCTGCCCAGGAGCCGACGCCGCCGATTCCGATCACCGTGACATGGGCCGCGCGGGCACGCGTCAGCGCACCGGCGCCATACAGGCGTTCGATGCCGCCAAAACGGCGTTCCTCGTCGGAAAGTGGATTCACGTCACGATTCTAATTGGGCCGGCGGGCTGCAACGCGAGCCCTGACGCAGATTCCGCCGCAGGATGGACTCGCCGACGGGAAGCCGCGTGCGGCATGGGGAAAACTCCAGCCTGCAGGTCGCTGCTTTGGCCCTGTAGCGTCGACGGCGGATGGGTTGCGTGGCAGAATCCGACGCTGGATCGAATGCTTCCTGCGCCTCCCGTGCCTCCCCTGCCTGAATCCCTGAAGATTGGTATCCCGTCGGTCGACGACGAGCATCAGGCGCTGCTGGACCATCTGGACTCGCTGATGCACAGCACGGGGGGAACCCTGGATGTGTCGGATTTCGCCGAGTCCCTGTCCCGGCTGAACCGGCAGCTGATCGACCACTTCACCAGCGAAGAAAGGCTCATGCGCACCCTCGGCGTTCCCGCCGGCGAGTTTGCCCGGCATATCGATGCGCACAGCCAGGTCATCGAGCAGATCACCCAGCTCAGCTTCGACCTGATGAAGCGCAAGCGGATCAGCCGCGACCAGGTGCTGGCCAAGGTCAAGGTCTGGATCCTGGGGCACCTGACCGAGTACGATCTGCTGCTTCGCCGGTAAGCGCCTCGCTGTTTCCTGCCGCGTCAGGCCGCCGGGGAGGGAGCCGAGGTATTTCCGCGAATGCGGGCGTCCGCTTCCGGATGGCGCCGGCGGGGCGAATCCGCCGGGGAATGCGCGGCTAACGGTAGTGGATCGCCAGCCAGACGGTCGGCTGCGCGGGATCCGTCCAATTCACCCGATGGCGGCGGTGCGCATCGATGGTGACCCAGTCGCCCGGTTGCATTCTGCGGGCGGCGGGCTCGTCCTCGAACTGAAGTTCGGCCGCGCCAGACAGCAGCACGACCCATTCGCCGATATCCTGGTCGAACCAGAAACCCGGCGGGCTGGCCTGTCCGCGCGACACGATGCGCTCGACGCGAAGGCCGGGGCGCGACAGCAGTTCCTCGAACTGCTCGGCCGCGGAATCCGCCGCCAAAGCGGGCGAAAACAGGTTGCCGCTCACCGCAAATTTCTGTCGCGCACGATGGGTGGCACGTACTTGACCGAGAAACGCCAGCCATCCGGTGTGTCCCGCAAGACGAGCGTCTTCGATGTTGCGCCTTCCTCGAACAGGTGATCCGAGTTGGCAAGTTCCAGTGCGCCGATGCCCTTGATGATGCAGGCGCCCGGAATCGTCGTGAATACCGATTCGTTGGCGATCAGGACGAACTGCCCGGCCTTGGATTCGGAGCAGGCGAGTCCGCCGGGGATCGAATGGGGGTCCTGGCGCCAGGCATTGCGCAGGGCGTCGAGGCCTTTCACCAGTTCCGGCGTGACCTTGATCGAGAGAATGACTTCGCGCGATTTTTCGTGGCTCATGGTTTCATCGTCTTTCGGCCATCCTGTACGCCTGGACCGGGAACTTGCCGAAATTGCCGCCGCCGCGTCCGGCCGGCGGGTCCTGTCTCGCCCCGGCCGCTTTACTTCGCCGGCGTGGCGGCCGGCGTCGCGGTGGTGATCATGGCCTTGGGGAAATGCAGCACCTTGGCCTTGACCGGCCGCACCAGCGTCACGTATCCATCCACGCCGCGCAGGATGGCCTGATTGACCAGGCGGTGCTGTTTCTTTTCGTAGAGATCGACGACGAAGACGTTGTTCATCGAAGTCACGTCCTCGAGCCTGTATTCATCCTGGAAGCCGTTCATCCACAGCCATGCCTCGACCCCGCGCTTGGCATCGACATCGGTCGCCACGGCAAGGCTGCCTCCCCTGCTGTTCTTGCGCTGGGTCGATCCTGACATGCCCGACATGCCCGACATGCCCGCCAGTCCGTCGAGCCCCAGACGCTGTTCGTGGCTCAGCTTGGGGGCATCATGCGCCGGATAGACCAGGCTGGCGAAGCCGTCCTCCTTGCGGATCACGAGGTGGTTCGTGTGCAGCGACGGATCGTCGGACTCCAGTAGGTCGATGAAATAGACCAGTGCCAGGTTCTTCGCCGGCCCGACCTGCAGGCCCACGACGGAGGTGTTCTTCAGCCAGGACTGCGCCAGTTCCTTCGCGGCCGCGCTGCTCGTGACCGGCCCGGCGGCCTGGGTTCCCGAAATCATCAGCCCTGTCGCGAGCGCCGCGACAAATTTCCGCATGTGCCCCATTTTCATGTCACTCCTCCGAGTTTTTGTGTGGTCGTGCCTGCACTGTGTCGCCAGCAACGGCTTTTCCCATTCCAGCCTGGCCGCGAGCGCTGGAACGACCAAGCGAACTACGGCCGCTGGTGCGCCGACTGGAGGGTGACACGCGCCAAGAATAACCCGACTTCATGCGCGGAATCCAAAGTCCGGACAGATTCATCCTGTCCGACAGGCAGCCGGCACCCTTTCGTATTGACGCACCGTATTCACCTGTCAGGGCAGCAGGCTGCGCCGCCCGCGCTCAGGGCATTGTCGCAATGTAGCGGGTGACGGCAAGAATCTCTTCTTCGGTGAGAGCGTCGGCAACCGGGTGTTCCGGCGTCTGACCGGCAACGCGGGTGCCTTCCTGGAAGCGGCGAAGCTGGTCGGCGACATAGTCGGCGTGCTGGCCGGCGAGGTTGGGCATGGCTCCGCTGCCGCGACCGTCCGCGCCATGGCATTGGGCGCAGGCAGCCGCACCGCTGGCCGGAATTCCCCGGTCGAAGATCTTTTTACCTTCGGCTTCCAGCCTGCTCTGCCCCGACCTTGCCGGAGACCGCGACAAGCCGGAAAAATAGTTGGCGAGGGCCGCCACGTTCTCGGCCGTGAGGTCGCTGAGCTGGTAGTACATGACCGGCCCGCTGCGGACGCCACTGCGGAAATTTTCTATCTGGCGGAACAGATAGCCTGCATTCTGGCCGGCCAGCTTGGGAAAGAGCGGGTTGGCATCGCTTACGCGCGCGCCGTGACAGGCAGCGCAGCGGGCATTGGCGATATCCTCAATGCGTTGCCATGGCGGCAAAGGCGTCCAGCCCGCCCAGGCATGGGTCGCGCAGGCAAGCAGGACCGCGCTTGCCCAGTGGCGCACGACCCGCCGGCCGCCGCCGGGACGGCGGAAAGGCCGGCACGTCACGCCGGGCCAACCAAGGCCGAACGGAACACGGTTGGCCTCGCCGGGAACCGCTTGCATACCGGTGTCATCCTGCCTGTCCAGGCAATGCTCCGACCGCGGCGCGATTGCGGCGCCGGGGTGTTCTGGCCAGACTAGGAGCCGTGTACCCAGAGTTCGGCTGCCGGCTTGCCGAGAGCCTTCAGCAAGGCTTCCTTGGCCCGGGCAGAGGTCAGTGGCAATTTGAAGGTGATGGCATGGGCGAATTGCTCCCCGGCCAGGCGATAGAACCAAGTGCGGCGACGTACCAGCATGATGTCCTCCAGGGATGATTGAACTGTCTGTACGAACTGCAGCATAGGTCGTGCCACACACCTTACACCCGGGTTCCGTGCAAGAACAGTGAATTCGGTCGCATTCGCCGGCAAGTAGCGCCTGAAGGGCAGCAATCCATGCCGGAATCCTCCTGTCCCGGAGGCCGCCCCGGCGTCTCTGGCTCAGCCCAGCGGCTCGTGCTGAAAGTCGGCGCTGGCGGGACGGCAGCAAGGGCAGGCAATCCGCGCCTGGCGCTCGGGCTTACATCTTCTTGACGAACTCCGACTTCAGCCCCATGGCGCCGATGCCGTCGATCCTGCAGTCGATATCGTGGTCGCCATCGACAAGGCGGATGTTCTTCACCTTGGTGCCGACCTTGACCACGGACGATGAACCCTTGACCTTGAGGTCCTTGACCAACGTCACCGTATCCCCGTCCTGCAGTACCTTGCCGACCGCATCGCGGACGACGCGCCGCGCCTCGTCCGCTTCGACGGGGGCTGTGCGTGGCCATTCGTGGGCGCATTCCGGGCAGAGGTAGTTCTCTGCGTCCTCGTAGGTGAATTCGGAACGGCACTGGGGGCAGGCTGGCAGGCTCATGGGCTTTGATCCTAAAAATTTTGGCCCCGATCGCTGGGAGCCGCTGCTTGGGTCTTGGTGGTCAGGGCCGGGATCGAGCTCCCGTCTGATTTAAGTAATTGATATACAGAAACAAGTTACCTGATTTCTGAGGCTGGCCACCCCAGGTACAACTTGCCAGTCGCAATGCCACTACGCAAGCCGCAAGCTCAATTCGAATAATAGCGATCCGCTGGTTCGAAAGCGGGCGGCAGCAGCCAAAGTCCACAAAATGAT
>JALHNN010000157.1 GCA_022843505.1 Sulfuritalea sp. | reverse complement strand
AAGGACCCCTACACGTCGAACCAGGCGATTCCGACCATCCTGTTCAAGCGCTCGACACAGTGGCTTGCCGCATCCCGGTCATCCTTGCGCCTCGTCGATGCGCGCTGGCTGAGCCTGTTCGTCTATCCGCTGACTGGCGGGTTCAAGGCATGGTCATTGATGCCCTCATCCTGGGTGAAGCCCTTGCTGCAGGTCGAGGAAATGCTCTTGCCGCTGCTGGGCCGCTGGATGGCATTCCGTCTGCTGGTGGTGCTGGAGAAAACCTGAGTGCGCAGGTTGTTGCAGAGCTGGCTGCTTTCGATCTACCGGCTGGTCTTTGCCCGCGGCTTGCTTCGGTTCAGCTGGGGTCGCCGGATGTTCTTTGCGCTCTACGATCTCTACAAGACATGGCTGGAGGCAGGCGAAATCGACGGCCTGCGACGCTGGGTGCCACGTGGCGGTGTGGTCATCGACGTCGGCGCCAACATTGGTTTTTTTTGCCTGCGCTTTGCCGACTGGGTGGGCGCGGAAGGCCAGGTTGTGGCGATCGAACCCGAGGAGCGGAATCATGCCGAACTGCTTCGCCGCCTCGCTCGCCGCGGTTTCGCCGAGAGGGTGGTCGTGCATCGAGCGGTGGCCGATCGTACGCCTGGCGAAGTCAAGTTGGAGGTAAATCCGGATCACCCGGGTGACCATAAGATCGGCAACGCCGGAATTGCGATTCCGGCCGTGACGGTCGATGATTTGCGATCAGCTGCTGGTCGCCCCGTGGCACTGATAAAGATCGATGTGCAGGGGGCGGAGATGCGTGTGCTTGAAGGAGCAACCGCCGTGCTGGCCAGCGATCACCCGGCTCTTTTTGTCGAAGTGGATGCGGGGGCATTGAGCCGCTTTGGGACAAGTACGGCCGATCTGCTCACGTTCCTCGCGGGATTCGGCTACTCACCGCACCAGTTGACTCACAGGGGACCGGAGCCGATCGCGATTCCGCTACTGGAAGAACTGATCCGGCGTGATGGCTACACGGACCTGCTGTTCCTTGCGGACGGGACGATGGCGAGGGGGGGGGCGGCAGAGGAAACCGCTCACGTTTTGCATCCCGGATGAGCGATCGCGCTGCACCGGCGGGAATCTTTGTCTTCGCCCTGGCGCTGCGCTGGGGGCTTGCCCTGCTGCTATTTGCGTTCATGGGCAATGACGGTTTTTTTGGAACGGATTCACGCGGCTTCCACGGCTGGATCGACGAGTACGTCGATCGCATTCACGCCGGAGACGTCCATGGTTGGGACTGGCTCGGTCCGAATGTTTCGCTGCTGCCGCTACCGTCCTGGCTCTGGGCCATGAACGGACTGATCTTCGGCGAGTTTGCGGCCTTGGCCTCAGTGCTGTGCCAGGGACTGCTCGATAGCGGAACCTGCGTCCTGGCGTACCTGACGGCGCGCGAAATCGATTTGCGCTATGCCGTTCCGGCCGGGATTGCGGCCGCAGTCAATCCGACGCAGGTAGTGATGGCGAACCTCTACTACACGGATCCGATCTTTCTCTATTTCCTTGCTTTGGCCATCCTGGGGGCAGTTCGTTGGCTCAAGCATCCGGCGTGGCGCGCGGCACTGATGATCGGCGCCGGTTTTGGCGGCGCGATGCTTTGCCGCGTGGTGGTGGCGCCCTGGGCCTTGTTTGTCGCCGCCTATTTGGTCATCGTGCTTTCATTTCAGCGACGTCTGCAGGTGCGGCATCTCGCGCAATTGCTCGGCGCAACGCTCATCGCCGCCGCGCTTACGGCGCCCATCGTTGCGCGCAATCATGCGAATACCGGCGAATGGATACTCACTACCCAGACCGGGTCGCACTCCGCGTTCTGGGTGGTGCCCCTGGTGATGCAGGCGAAGGATGGCACGCCCTGGGAGCGGGGGGCCGCCGCGATGAAACAGCGGGTCGAAGCCCGCTACGGGCCGGACACGGAAGACATCCTCGAGAACTCCCGCAGGCACACCACGGTGGCGCGAGAAGCGCTGGCGGAGCTAGGCATCTGGCCCGTTGCCAAGGCCTGGTTTTTTGGTGCGGTGATCAATCTGGGTGCGCCGGTGGCAACCATCTTCCCTCCCCTGGCGCAACTGCCGCGCACCGGCTTCTTCGCCACGCCTGGCGATTCGGTGCCGGGGAAAGCCTTCAACTTTCTCTTTAGGTCGGACAATGCCTTATATGCTTGGACGATACTGCTGGGAATCTTGGGCGTAGCCGCGTTTCGAATGGTGCAGTTACGAGGGACCATCGCGTTGCTCGGCGAACGACGCCATTGGCCGGCCGCGCTGCTCATGCTTAGCTGGATCGCGTTCATCTTGCTTGTGAGCGGGCCGGTGGCGTCGCCAAAGTACCGCTTGCCGATCGAACCAGTGCTGATGGTTCTGCTTGCAGTCGGGTATTGCGCGTTGCGCGATCGCAGGCGGTCCCGGTGAAGGTCTGCCAGCTCTGTGCCGTCGACTTCACCCTGAGGACCTTTCTGCTGCCTTTGATCGACGGCATGCGCGGTTGCGGTTGGGACGTCACCTCCGTTTGCAGCGACGGTCCGCATATCGCCGAACTGAGGGCGGCTGGCTACCAGATCGAGACCGTTCCCATCGCGCGCAGCATGAATCCTGTCCTGGCCGCGCAAACCCTGCCGGCACTGGTGCGATTGTTTCGCCGCCGGCGCTTCGATGTGCTTCACGCGCATACTCCGGTGGCGGCCCTGCTAGGGCGGGTCGCGGCCCGCATCGCCGGGATACCGCTGGTGGTCTACACGGCACACGGCTTCTATTTCCACGACGAGATGCCGCACCTCAAGCGACTCGTCTTCGTCATGCTCGAGCGCTTCGGCGGGCGCTATACCGACCTGCTGTTTTCGCAGAGCGCCGAGGATGCCGAGGATGCGGTGCAAGAGGGCATCGCGCTGCGCGAAAACGTGCTGGCAATTGGCAACGGCGTCGACGTCGCGCGCTTCGATCCGGTGAAAGTCGGCGCTGGCGACACGGCGCGCGAAGCGCTGGGGATTCCACGGGACGCCTTCGTGGTCGGCATGATCGGCCGGCAGGTCAAGGAAAAAGGCGTTGCCGACTACCTTGCCGCGGTCCGGATCATTGCCGCCGCGTATCCGCAAGCATGGTTCCTGCTGATCGGCGAGCGCCTGGCGAGCGACCATGCCAGCGGCGTCGAAGCCGAGCTTGCCGCCGCGCGGGCGGCGCTCGGCGAGCGCCTGGTTACGCCGGGCTTGCGCTCGGACGTGCCGGAACTGCTTGCCGCCATGGACCTGTTCTGCCTTCCCTCGTGGCGCGAGGGCATGCCGCGTACCATCATCGAGGCAATGATGATGGGCAAGCCGGTGCTGGCCACCGACATCCGCGGCGCGCGTGAGGAGGTGGTGCCCGAGCAGACCGGGCTGCTGGTTCCCAGCCGCAGTCCGGAGCGCCTGGCGGCGGCAATGCAGCGTTTCCTTGACGACCCGGCCTGGGGGCGGCGCCTGGGCCAGGCGGGCAGGGAGCGCGCCTTGATGCTGTATGATGAACACAAAATTGTCGCGCTGCAGCTGGAGCGGATTGCCCTGGCGGCGCGGCAGCGTGGCCTGCTGTGAACCCCGCCTTTTCAAACTGGATCGCCCTGCTGGTGGCCGCGCTCGCCACTTCAATGCTGCTCGCCCAACTGCTGCGGCGGGCGCATGCCCTGCCGCTCGACCGGCCCAACGAACGCTCGCTGCACCAGCGGCCGACGCCGAGGATCGGAGGCCTCGCGGTCTATCCAGGCATCGTGCTTGCCTGCCTGCTGGCCGGGCCGCACAAGCCGGCGTTGCTGGTGCCGCTGGCACTGGCCGGCCTGCTGTTCCTTGTTTCCGTGGCCGATGATTGGCGCAGCCTTCCCGCCGGCCTGCGCTTAGGCTCCCATCTGGCGGTGGCCGCCGGCTTTGCGCTGTGGATTGCGGGCGCTTCGCCGCTGGCGCTGGCCGGCGCCCTCGCCATGGCCTGGATGACCAATTTGTACAACTTCATGGACGGTGCCAACGGCCTTGCGGGCGGCATGACGGTGATCGGCTTTGGCGTACTCGCTTTGGCGTCGGGCGAGCCCCTGCTGGCGTGTGCCGTGGTTGGCGCTGCGCTCGGTTTCCTGCGCTACAACTTCGATCCGGCGCGGGTTTTCCTCGGCGACGCCGGATCGGTGCCGCTCGGCTTTCTCGCCGGCGCGCTCTGTTTCGTTGGCGTGGTAAGGGGGCATTGGCCGCTGTGGTTTCCGCTGCTGGTGTTTGCGCCCTTCGTCATCGATGCCACTGTCACGCTGCTCAAGCGTATGCTGCGGCGGGAAAAAGTCTGGAGCGCCCACCGCCAGCACTATTACCAGCGCCTGGTACGCATGGGTTGGTCTCACCGGCGATTGGCGTTGACCGAATATGCGCTGATGGTTGGCTGCGGCGCGGCGGCGCTGCTACTGAGGTCGGCCTCCGCGGCGGGACAACTCGCCGGAGTCGTGTCCTGCCTCGCCGTGCTCGCGCTGCTGATGGTATGGATCGATCGCCGCTGGGCGGCCACGGGTGAAGCGGCATGAAACGCAATGTGCTGATCTTCCTCCACGACCTGCTCATGGTGGCGCTCGCCTGGCTGGGCGCCTATTGGCTGCGCTTTAATCTCGACATTCCGGCCGAGTTCGCCGTTACCATGTGGTCGGCGCTGGGCATCGTGGTACCGGTGCAGGGGGCCGTGTTCTATGCCTTCGGCCTGTACCAGGGCCTGTGGCGCTTCGCCAGCGTTTCCGACCTCAAGCGCATCCTGCTCGCCTGCGGCGTTGCCGGCCTAGCGACGCCGGCGGCGCTGATGATGGCCCAGCATGCGGTAGTGCCGCGCTCGGTATTCATTCTTAGTCCCTTGCTCCTGGTCCTGCTGATGGGCGGGGTGCGTTTCACCTACCGCGCCTGGAAGGATGGGCATTTCTTCCTGCGGCGGACGGGCATGGGCACGCCGGTGCTGATAGTCGGCGCTGGCGAGACGGCGATGGGCCTGATCAAGGAGCTCGAGGCGAGCAGGCTCTGGCGCGTGGTCGGGCTGGTCGACCCCGGCGCCGCACAAGGCGGGCGCCAGATGGCCGGCGTGCCGATACTCGGCGGCATCGAAGACATCGCGGCTCATGCGCGCCGTGCCGAGGCGCGCCACGCCATCATCGCCATGCCAGCGGCATCGGTGGCCGAACGGCGCCGGGCGACGGAAGCGATCGGCGCGGCGGGCCTGGCGGCGATGACCGTGCCGGCGCTGGCCGAGCTGCTGGCCGGGCGGGTGGCGATTTCGGCGATCCGCAAGGTCGAACTGGAAGACCTGCTCGGCCGCGAGCGCATCGAACTCGACGCAGCCGGCCTTGCCGGACTGCTGCAGGGGAAGACCGTGCTGGTGACCGGCGCCGGCGGCTCGATCGGTGCCGAACTCTGTCGCCAGATAGCGCGCTTCAGCCCGGGCCGGCTGGTGTTCCTCGAACAGTCGGAATTCGCCCTCTACAGCATCGAGCAGGAATTCGCCGGCCGGCCGGTGAGCTGCGTGGTCGGCGACGTCAGGGATGCCGAGCGCATGAAGGCGGTGTTCGCCGCCTGCCGTCCCGACGTGGTGTTCCATGCCGCCGCCTACAAGCACGTGCCGCTGATGGAAGGCGCCAACGCCTGGGAGGCCGTGCGCAACAACGTGCTGGGAACCCTGACCGTCGCCCGCGCCGCCGCCGCAGGCGGTGCCGGCGAGTTCGTGCTGATCTCGACCGACAAGGCGGTGAATCCAACCAATGTCATGGGCGCCAGCAAGCGCCTGGCCGAAGTGGTGTGCCAGGCGGTGCAGGCGGAACATCCCGCCACCCGCTTCGTCATGGTGCGTTTCGGCAACGTGCTGGGCTCGTCAGGCAGCGTGATCCCGCTGTTCCGCGAGCAGATCGCCCGCGGCGGCCCGGTCACCGTCACCCATCCGGAGATCATCCGCTATTTCATGCTGATCCCCGAGGCGGCGCAGCTGGTGATGCAGGCGGGGCTGCTGGCGGCGCGGGAGGCCGAAGGCGGCCGCGTCTTCGTGCTCGACATGGGCGAGCCGGTGAAGATCGTCGATCTGGCGCGCGAGATGATCCGCCTTTCCGGCTTCAGCGAAGATGACATAAAGATCGAGTTCACCGGCTTGCGTCCGGGAGAAAAGCTCTACGAGGAGTTGCTTGCCGACGGCGAGGCCACCCTGCCGACGCCGCATCCCAAGCTGCGCATAGCGCGGCCGACCGCCGCGCCGCCGCCGCAATGGCTTGCCGAGCTCGAGGCCTGGCTGGCCCAGGCCTGGCGCGAGGAGGCGGAGGTCAAGGCCGGCCTGCGCCGCTGGGTGCCGGAATATCGGCCCGCAGAGCATTGAAGGCCGCCACCACCTCACCGGCGGCAATATCCCGCACCTCGCGGGATGGCTTCTGCAGCAGCCGATAAGGCACACCCCAGGGGTGCCAGCGCGCGGCGCCCGAATCCCCGAACAGGCAGACGATGGGCCGCCCGAGGCCGGCGGCGAGGTGCATGGCGCCGCCGTCGGCGCAGATCAC
>JALHNN010000156.1 GCA_022843505.1 Sulfuritalea sp. | reverse complement strand
GAAGCAGCTTCACGAAAACGACGTAAGGCAGCTTTTTGACGACAAGCTCGCGAGCGCCAGGTACTCGGTCGCTTTTCCGGATCCGTTCGGGGAAAGGTGGCAGTGCTTCGATTTGCTCGACGATCCGCCGTTCTATCGATCTGGCGACGCGCGGCCCGGCCTGAACGTAGTGGTACGCGAGTATTTCCTCAAGGTCGTCGAGCGCCTCATCGGTCCAGACGATCCCCATTCCTACGCTGTCTTTCGGGCGAGCCTCGTATCCAGACGTGCCTTCAGTGTCGCCATCGCATCCGTATGCTCGCGCAGACCGGTTTCGCCGGAATCCACCTTTCGCATCGTCGCGGTGACTTTGCCGAATAGCCATTCTTCGTACCCGGGCTCCTTCTCCATGATGAGTTCCTGGATCAGCGTGCCGGCAGCGTCCTCGATCGAGATCATGATCCCCACCGGACGGTCATTCTTGGTTACGACGACGGGCTCACGCCTGGCGGCATCAAGAAACTCGCCGAAGTGGTTCTTGGCCTCGCGGGCCGACATGACTTTCATGGGGGTATCCTTTGGGTAATGCGAATATATGTCCATTGTAGCCATTGTGTGCACAATTTAAAGCCGCTAATCCTCGCCCCACCAAAAACTCTTCCCGCTTGCCCCCCGGCAACTTCCGTAGCGCCGGTCTTGAGGCTTTGCAGGATTTGTTTCATGCAATTTCCGGACAGAGCGACACGTTCATCGATAAACCTCTCGCCGATTGCCGATGCGCAGAACTCGGACGACGATCCGTCTATCCTGAATGTCGCAAATAATGCGCCAATCACCAACTCGGTACTTCCAGTACGCGCCAAGCTTCCCACCCGCGAGAGCCTCGCCAATACTGCGGGGATCCTCCAGAGGGCCGACGCGCAACTTCAGAAACCCCAGCAGGCGCTGCTGAATTTGTCGATCGAGCTTTTTCAGGTCTTTTGCCGCCTCAGGGTCGAACTCGATCTCAAAGGCCAAGCTTGCGCTCCACCTCGGCCAGGGGAATGGTCTTGCGATTCCGGCGGGCGCGGGCTTCGGCGAGGTAATAATCCTCCAGATCATCGATGTATTCGACGATGGCCTCGCGGGCCAACGCAGTCTTGGTACGACCGGTTTCGCTGGCCAGGGCGTTCAAGCGTTCTTCAATCGTATCGGGTAGGCGTATGGCAAGCATGTGGGCTCTCCTTCGCTATAACGCTATACACGTATAGCAAGCAGGCGAATCTTACCATCCCGCTTGCCTGGATACGCGAACCCATTCATCCCAACAAAAACTCCTCCCGCTTGCTCATGATTCCCACCGGGCGATTGCTTTTGGTTACGCATCGCCCCGTGCTACACCGGGCAGGAAGCGTCGGTGACTTCAGTGGCGCCGGTCTTGAGGCTTTGCAGGATTTGTTTCATCGACGATGGCTCAACAAGATTGGATGTCAAACCTCGATGATCGTATCGCCGTAGCGCGTCACCATCGGGTCATGGGTCATCAGCCGCATTGGCTCGACCAGGGCCTGGGCGACCAGAATGCGATCGAAAGGATCGCGATGGTGTGGCGGCAGATCTTCGACGGCCGCGGCGTGCTCGGGCTCGACAGGCAAAAAACGATAGCCTGATTCGGTGAAGTAGCGCAGCGCGTCCTGGCCGGACACCGGCATTTCGCCACGCCCCAGGCTGTGCTTGATGGCGATCTCCCAAATCGTCGCGGCGCTGATCCAAACCGAGGCCTTCGGCGACTCGATCATCTCGCGCGCCTTCTTCGAAAGGTGCGGACTGTCCGTGATCGCCCAAAGGGCAACATGCGTATCGAGCAGCAGATTCAAGACGGCTCGCCAAGGAACATCTTGGCCACCTCGACATTCCTGGCGTCAATGGTGTCGGGCACCGTGAACTTGCCCTTGGCAACGCCGATTCGCTTGCCCGCGGGCAGCGCATCCATCGGCACCAGCCTGGCGGCCGGCCGGCCGTTGCGGGCGATGACGATCTCGCGTTCCTGTCCCTGTTCAATGGCTTCCACCAGCCGGGACAGCGAGGACTTGGCTTGCAGCATGTTGACGGACGGCATCGGCCCCTCCCATAAATTGAGGTTAGTCTAGTCTGGCTAATATTGACCGTCAAGTACGCGATCAACTCATCCGTTTAGGCCATTGCCTTGCCGTATGGAAGACGCGCAGAATTTCCACAGTACCGCCGCGCACTCGATAGGGCAGGATATAGGAGAACCGCGTCACGACAAGTTCGCGAGTCCCGGAGATTCGACCGGGCCGCCCCATCTCAGGGTGATCCGCGAGCATTGCAGCGCTGTCGCGCATATGCACCACAAATTCCGCCGCTACGCGCGGGCTGTCCTTGGCAATAAACGCAGCCTCATCGTCCAGGTTCTCCAGGGCGCGACGTAGCCATTTAACCTGCATACTTCTTTACCACGGCATCGACTTCCTCATCCGATGCGAAGTCGTTGGCATCCGCCTCCTGGAGCGCCTGCTGAATTTCCCCGATCTGCCAAGCCTCAAGGTCGATATATTGTCGAAGGGCTTCACCGGCGAGGTAGGACTTGGATCGATGAGTGGCTTCAGCCAGCTTGTCGAGTCGCTCCTTCATTTCTGTTGGAACGCGCAAGGTCAGTGTCGTGGTTTCCATTTACAAGCCTTTGTGTTCTCGTGTGTACAAGTGCATGCTATCACGAGATCACAGGCTGCAATCATTAAGCAAGTCCAATGGGCTTGTTATCAAGAGTCGGCGCTGGCGCCACGGCAGCTCCCCGCCTCACGGACTTTGCTGGCTTCCAGCGTCTCGATACGCCAGGGTTAGCACCGCTTTGATGCATTGAGGCGGATGCAAGGACCGCCGCCGGGAATTCATTCAAATAGACGGCTTGAGTCTGGACATTCGCCTGGACTCGGTCCGCGCTTCCTTGAGTAGCGTATCCCAGTCATCGGGAGGATGGCCCGTGTCGATCATCTTGCGAAACACCCGATAGGCGTCGTCGCTGCTTTCGTAAGCGCGCTTGGTATCGTCGTCATTGACCCAAGCATAGACAATGATGCGTTGTGCGGCATGGTAGCGGAAGAACAGGCGGTATTGCTGGAAGAACTTGGCGCGGAACCAGTGCTTGCGCTCGGCCCCCAGGCTTCCTCCTTGGCGATACTCGGGGCGTGCCGGATTCTCAGGAATATCTTCGAAAGCCAGCTTGGTGATTGCTGCCAAGCGTTTCGTGCTGTTCTTCTGCTTCCATGTCTTGGGATCCTTCGTCTTGATGGCTTCGACCTTGGCCAGCAGTGTCTCGATCTGATCGAGAAACAGCGGATGGGCGAAAAGACTCCAGCCGTTGACGACCAGCGGGGCTTCAGGCTGCGTCACTCGTCTGCCGGATCGAGTGCAGCGTCCAGATCAACCGTGATGCCCTTGGTCAAAGATCGCATCCGTTTGGCAAGACTCGTGTCGATGGTTTTTACGCGCTGCGGGTGCTCGGCAATATCCTTGGCGAGGAAGTTCAGAAATGTGCCAAGTACCGGATCCCCCCCGTCGTCTGCGCGTTGCAGCAATACGGAACCGTTTTCCTGGACCAGATAACGGATACGGTCACGTTTACCCAAGCGGAGGGCACGACGTACGGCATCGGGCACGGTCGTCTGGTAACGATCTGTCAGGGTCGATTCAAGTTCGAGAGTCGCGGGCATGGTAACTCCTGTTTTAGATCCTAATTTCGCATGGTAATGCGTATGCATTACCTTTGTCAATGAGCCCTTATTGCGACCGCCGCAGGTCGCCGCAGTTCGTGTCACACCATCAAATCCTCCATCTTCCTGCCTTCTGCCAGCCAGGCCACCATCCACTTCGTTTGCGGCCTCGGCCAGCGGCATCGCGAGTTCTCTGGCCTACTTGCTCGACACCCGGATCAGGCAGCAATGCGCTCCCGAACATGGGGCACGTCGCGACTCCCCGCCTCACGGACTGGCGGGCTTCCAACGTCTCGATCGCCAGGGTTCCGCCATCGAGCGTCATAAACTCAACCTCGTAGGCAGCGCCCTCGCGATGGATATGGATCACCACGCCAACATCCCCCGCCTGAAGACCAGAGGCAGCAATATCTTCAGTCAAAACTACGGATGCATGTTCTGTAATCATGGCGCCTCCTTTACCGGGTAAGCGGTGATGAGACGGACCTCATCCGCCCCGCCATTCACCCCACCAAGAACTCCTCCCGCTTGCGACCTGCCGCCTCCAGTGCCGCCAGCCACTTCGGCGCCTTGCCGCGGCCGGACCAGGTTTCCCCCGTCGCGGCATTGCGGTACTTCGCCGCCACCGGCTTGCGCGGCTTCGCCACCTTGGCCTTGCCGTTCTTCGCAACTTTGGCGGACTTTGCCGCCTTGGGCTTGCGGCCCCGGCCTGCCTTGGCCTTGCCACCCAGATCCGCCAGCGTAATGCCGTAGGCCGCCATCTTGGCCTTGATCTCGGCAATCGCCGCGCCGATCTCGGTCTTGCGCGCGGCTTCCGCCTGGCGCATCAGGTCTTCGGCTTTTTCCTTGAGTTCAACATATGTCGCCATATTCACTTCCTCCGATTAGCGAAACTACACACAGCACTACAAACCAGCAACCAAATCACCAAGCGATTGCGGCATCACCCCGCGCGCCGCCAGTTCAACCCGCAGCGCCGGGTCGATATCTGGCGCTATGGCAACGTAATCTATCCGCCAGCCGGCAAAACGCCCATGCGCATCAAGGAACCGGCCGGCGCTGCGCATCAGGGAATCGACGGTGCCGGGCAGCCGGTCCGGATTGCGCTTGCAGGTACCGAAGCGAATCCGCCGCTCCTCCTCGTTCACCGCCACCAGATCGATCTCGACATCGGCCCGATCCCAATAGCCGCGAATCCTCTCGCTCAGCGGAAAGTCGCCGATGCCGCGACGGCCGCGCTCCTCATACAGCTGCCCGGCCAGATCCTCCAGCGCGTGGCCCTCGACCTCGGCCAGGCGTTCGTCGGCCTGATCGACCAAGGTATCAATGGGCCGGAACGCCACGGCCGCAACCGGGCGTTGCAGAGCCGAGAGCCAGGCACGCAAAAAATTGTCGCGAATGTAATAGCGGCCACTGCGGGCGCGCGGTGGCGAGAAAATCGGCAACCGCCGTTCGATCATGCGGTAGCGCTCGGAAAGGATTTTCAGGTAACCCCCGACCTGGCGCACCTCGCCCGGGCCGGAAAGATCTGCCATGATCGCCTCGATGTCGGCATTACTGCAGCCAGGGTGTTTTGCCAGGTACTGCAAAATCATGTCATAGCGCCCGCGCAGCTCGCGCAGGAACCAGTTGTCGGCTTCATTGCGCAAGGGCGAGGAACTGGAAAAGAACAGCCGGCGCAACAGTGGCTTGCGTTCCGCATCCAGCACACCTTGCTCGTAAGCATCGCGATAGAACTTCGGCACTCCCTCGAACAGATTCCACAGAAACAGCAAGCGCGCGGGATCGTCGTCGGCATGGACACGCAAAATCTCGAGTATCGATGCAATGTCGAGGTGCCCCAGCTCGAGGGTAGCCATTGCACGCCGCCACCACACCCGCCGGGTCGGAATCCGGGATCTGCACGTACAGGGTTCTGGCGATACCCGCGTCCCGCAATGCCTCCTGAATCAGGGCCGTCTTGCCGATGCGCCGACGCCCCGAAATCTGCAGGAAAAACCAGCGGCGCCGTTCCAGAATACGTTGCATCTGCTGCAACTCGGAGCGGCGGCCATAGAAGGACCAGGGAGCGGATCGCGACATTGGCAATGGGCAAAAGATTTCTATGTAAAAGTTTTTACATTAACCAGAAATGTAATGCAACAAATTGTTTTAAATACAGTAATGGCAATATCCCTCCCGAATCTTTAATCGCCAATCACCCCTTGTGATTTGCAAGAAAACCGATACCCCGCCGCTTAGGCTGCTGTGGGGCAGTAAGCTGGCGAATGGCGTCGATTAGCCCGGCGATCGCCTGATCATGGCTTCCAACCTTCCTTTCCAGTGCATCCAGCTTGGCGGCGAGCTCCTTGTGCGAAGAGAGCATCTCCCGAAGCTGCACAAACGCCCTCACCACGAAAACACTCAGTTCAATGGCTTTCGGCGAGCTGAGTACTGTCGCGGCCATGATGGCTCCGTGCTCGGTGAATGCATATGGCGGCGAACGCCTGCCACCGTGCGCGGAACTTGAGGTCGCAAATTGCGACCTCAAGTGACCGAACTCTTCTTCGGTCAGCTGAAACATGAAATCAGCCGGAAACCGCTCCGCATTTCGCTTTACCTGTTCATTCAATCGCTTGGTGGGTACCCCATAAAGATCCGCCAGATCGCTGTCCAGCAAAACCTTCTGGCCACGAACCATGCAAATTCGCAGCGCTATGGATTCGCTATTGGCTACCACGGATGTGCGCTCCAAAGTTCTCCCCTTAATCGTCAAACTACGAACCCAGCAATCGTTCCAGCTCCGCCACAATCCGCTCCGCCGCGTGGCCGTCCCACTTTTCCGGGATGCCGCCTTGCTTCCATTGCCCCGCCAGCAGCCGCGCCAGCGCCGGCCCG
>JALHNN010000155.1 GCA_022843505.1 Sulfuritalea sp. | reverse complement strand
AGCGCTTGCAACTCCCAGCCCGGCAGGGACGGCGGCGGCACCCCGCACCAGCTCAGCGCCCGCGAGCCGGTGCCGGCCAGCGCCTCGGACTGGTCCAGCATCTGCCGCAGACCGCCATCGGCGGCCTCGGATTCCGCCAGAGTACGACGGCTCATCACCTGCAGCCAGCCTCCGTCGCGCAGCGCCACCAGCACCGCGACCCGGGTGTCGGCGCAGACCAGATGCCCGCTGTATCCCTGCAACTGCCGCCCCATACCGGCAAGGGCGTCGACCAGGCGCGGCGCCAGGGATCGCAAGGACCAGGGACTGTCCGCCAGCGCCCCGCGAATGCACTCCAGCCCCGCCTGCTGGATTGCGGCGCAGAGCAGCCGTGGCGCCCCATCCGCTCCGGTGACGGCGGCGATGCGGTGGATCTCGCCCGCCGCGGTAGTGCCGGCAGGCGGCAGATTGTGGCGCGCCAGCGCCTCGGCTTCATCCGGTGACAGGCGCGCCGGTCCGCCCCGGGCGAGGGCGAAGCGACAGAGACTTTCGCTGAGCAGGACATCGATCTCGCCGCGATCGCCGCGGCGATGAGGCCGCGCCACCAGCAACTCGTGCATGGCGCGACCGAGTGCCTCCCACGGCGGAGTGCCTTCGGCCTGCGGCGCGACCGGCGCGGCGGCCACCGGCTCGCGACCGCGCCAGAGCGTGAGCCTGTCGGGTGCGACCGAGAGCCGGAAGCGTTTGCGCGCAAACAGAATGATGTAACCTCGCCGATCGATGTCGCTAGAATTCTACCCGTTATCATTTCCGCCACAGGTATGCGCCGGACCCCATTTCCGCCTGCATCAGCATCCGACGCCCCGTCCGCCAGCCCGCTTGGCGCAAGCCTGTCGGGCACACGGCGGCGGCCCCGACACGGTTTCACGCTGATCGAACTGCTGGTGGTGATGAGCATCGTGGCGATCCTGCTGACGATCGCCGTGCCACGCTACTTCTCGGGCGTGGACCAGTCGCGCGAGGTGGTGCTGCGGCAGAACCTGATCACCGTCCGCGAAGCCATCGACAAATTCCATGCCGACACGGGAGCATTTCCCGAATCGATCGAGGCGTTGGTGGAGAAACGCTACCTGAAGAGCCTGCCGCTCGATCCCATCACCGAAAGCAGCGGTACCTGGCTCATCGTCGCCCCGGAGCCGCCCCACCGCGGCAAGGTGTTCGACATCCGCAGCGGCGCCCCCGGAACGGCACAGGATGGCAGCGAATATCGCACGTGGTAGGGCGCTCGCGGGCCAGGGCGGGTTCAGCTACCTGCTGGTACTGCTGATGGTCGCCGTGGCCGGCGTCGGTCTGGCGGCGCTGGGCACGGTGTGGGCCTCGGCGCGCCAGAACGACGACGAAGCGCAGCTGCTGCACATCGGCCAGCAGTATCGCCAGGCGATCCGCAGCTACTACCTGACCGCGCCGGCGCCGCAGCGGCGCTATCCCGCCTCGCTCGACGACCTGCTGAAGGACCCGCGCACGCCCGGACTGCTGCGCCACCTGCGACGCCCCTGGCTGGACCCGGTGAGCGGGCTGGCCCTGGTCCCCGTTCCCGCCGCCGACGGCGGCATCATGGGCGTGCGCAGCGCTTCCACGGCGCGACCGCGCAAGACGGCAGGCTTCGACGCCGCCGACGCCGCCTTCGAGGCCCTGGCCGAACTGCGCGGCGACAAGCTGGCGTATTCCGACTGGGAATTCGTATACCTGCCACCGGGCCCGGGAGTGCGTCCGTGATCGCTCCACTGGACTGCCCTACGGAGCGCAAGCCCATGCCCGGAGCCGCGCAGCGGCGAACCGATGTCACCCCCTCGCTTGGCGAGGGGGCTGGGGGGAGAGCCGTCCAGTTCGCCGCGCCGGCTCGCCGGCGCGGCTTCACGCTGATCGAGCTGGTGGCGACGCTGGCTATCCTCGGCATCCTCGCCTCGCTGGCCCTGCCCGTGGCGGAGATGACGGCGCGCCGCCACAAGGAGCAGGAGTTGCGCTACCACCTGCGCCAGTTGCGTGACGCGATCGACGCCTACCGCCGCGCCTGGGACGACAGCCGGATCGTGCGCAATGCCGGCGATACCGGCTACCCGCCCAGCCTGGAGCGCCTGGTCGAGGGCGTCGAGGACCAGCGCGACCCGGAAAAGCGCCGCATCTACTTCCTGCGCCGCATTCCCACCGACCCGTTTGCCGCACCGGGGCTCAGTGGCGCCGCAAGCTGGGGCAAGCGCGCCTACGCCAGCAGCCACGACGAGCCGCGCGAGGGCGACGATGTCTACGACGTGTTTTCCCTGAGTTCGGGCATCGGCATCAATGGCCAGCCCTACCGCCAATGGTGAGCGTCGCCGTATCGCCAACGCCGACTCTTGCCGATTCCGTGGTCTAATTTTCACCATGCCGAAATCCTTCTCCGCCTCGCCTCCCCCCGTTCGCCGCCGCCGCGGGTTCACCCTGCTCGAACTGCTGGTGGTGGTGGTCATCATCGGCATCCTGGCCGGTTATGTCGGCCCGCGCTACTTCGCCCAGATCGGCAAGTCGGAACGCCAGGCCGCCCTGGCCCAGATCGACGCCTTCGAAAAGGCGCTCGACCAGTACCGCCTCGATGTCGGCCGCTATCCGACTACCGAACAGGGCCTCGCCGCCCTGAATGTCGCACCGGCCGGCCTCGCCAAGTGGCGCGGTCCCTATCTGAAAAAGGACGTGCCGGCCGATCCCTGGGGCAATCCCTACCTCTATCGCCAGCCCGGCCAGAACGGCGACTTCGACTTGATCTCGCTGGGCAAGGATGGCCAGCCCGGCGGCAGCGGCGAAGCCGAAGACATCGGCAACCGCTAGCCCATGGACACGCTCAAGCAATGAATGCAGGTAAGCACGCCGTTCCGAAATGACGGACCGCTAGCCCATGGAATACGAACTCAAGGTTTTCAGCGAGGCACGCGGGGTGGAACTGCTGCGCCGCGATGCGGCCAGCATCGAAGCGGCACGCGCTGCCGTCGAGAGCGGCGGTTTCGCCGTGCTCTCGGCCCGTGCCGCGGCAGCGGACGCCACTGCGGCAGTCACCGCCGGCAGCGGCAGGGAATTTCCCCTGCTGCTGTTCAGCCGCGAACTGCTGGCGCTATTGGGCGCCGGCCTGCCGCTGCTGGAGGCCCTGGAAACCCTGGCCGAGAAGGAACCCGCCCCGGCCGTGCGCCGGGTCATCGACGGCATCGCCGAACGCCTGCGCACCGGCCTGCCGCTGTCCCTGGCCCTGAGCGACTTCGGCGCCAGCTTCCCGCCGCTCTACGTCGCCGGCATCCGCGCCAGCGAACGCAGCGGCGCGATCCCCGATGCCCTGCGCCGCTACATCGCCTACCAGGAGCAGGTCGACACCGTGCGCCGCAAGGTCGGCGCGGCGATGATCTATCCCGCCGTGCTGGTCGCGGCCGGCGGCCTCGTGGTGGTGTTCCTGATGGGCTACGTGGTGCCGCGCTTTTCCCGCATCTATTCCGAGCGCATGACGGAACTGCCCTGGCTCTCGCGCCTGCTGCTGGAACTGGGCCGCTTCATCGACGCCAATGCCCTGCCCTTGCTGGCCGGCCTGGCGCTGCTGCTGGCCTTCGCCTGGCAGGCCCGGCCGCGCTCGGGCCTCGGCGGCCTGGCGGAATCCCTGGCCCTGCGCATTCCCGTCGCCGCCGCGCAACTGCGCCTCTACCAGCTGACCCGCCTCTACCGCAGTCTCGGCATGCTGCTGCGCGGCGGCATCCCGGTTTCGGCGGCGCTGGACCTGGTTCCCGGACTGCTGGCGCCCGAACTGCGGCAGCGCCTGGCGCTCGCCACCGCGGCGATACGCGAAGGCCAGCCGCTGTCGCAGGCGCTGACCGCCCACGGCCTGGCCACCGGCGTTGCGACACGCCTCTTGCGCGTCGGCGAACGCAGCGGTCAAATGCCGGACATGCTCGACAACATCGCCGCCTTCCACGAAGACGAAATCGCCCGCCGCATCGACCTGCTGACGCGCACCGTCGAGCCGGCGCTGATGCTGTTCATCGGCCTGGCAATCGGCGTCATCGTGGTTCTGATGTACCTGCCGATCTTCGAACTGGCCGGGAGCTTCGGATCGTGAGCGCCCCGCACGGCCGCCCGAAGGGGGGCAAGCCATCAACCGGAGCCGCGCAGCGGCGAACCGCGGTCACCCCCTGCCTTGGGCAGGGGGCCGGGGGGAAGGTGGTCCCGTGACCACCACGACTATCGGCGCCGCCGACCTGGCGCAGGCCCGGCGCAGCGCGCTGGAAGCCGGCCGATCGCTGCATGCCTGGCTCGAGGAGCACCTGGGCCTCGCCCCCGAAGCCTTGCTGCAGGCGCTGGGGAAGAGCTTCGGCTACCCGACCCTGTCCGCCGCCGAACTCGACGCCATGAGCCCGGCCTTCGACCTGCTGCCCCTTGCCGAGGCCGCGCGCCACGGCGTTGCCCCGCTGCGCGACGCCACCGGCGCCATCCGCTTCGCCATCGGCGACCCGGCCACGCTGGAGACCCAGGCCTGGGCCGAGCAGAAGAGCGGAGTTCCCGGACACTGGCACCTCGCGCTGCCGGGCGACATCGAGGCCTTCCTCGCCCGCCACGAAGACCAGACGCGGGCGCTCGCCACGCTCGACCCGCTCGCGTCGGCCAGCGGCGAGGCGGCACCGGCGGTGGAGGACATCTCGCTGCAGAGCATCAGCGACCTCAGCAGCCCGGTGGTGCGGCTGCTCAACTCGACGCTCTACGACGCGCACAAGGCCGAAGCCAGCGACATCCACCTCGAGGCCGCGGCCGGCGGCGGCCTCACCATCCGCTACCGCATTGACGGCGTGCTCGCGCGCGCCGGCAGCGTTGCCGACGGCGCCTTCGGCGAGCAGGTGATCTCGCGCCTCAAGGTAATGTCCGAACTCGACATCGCCGAGCGCCGCATCCCCCAGGACGGGCGTTTCAAGGCGCGGGTACGCGGGCGCGACATCGACTTCCGCGTTTCCGTGATGCCCAGCATCTTCGGCGAGGATGCCGTGATCCGCATCCTCGACAAGCAGCTGCTGGGCGACCAGATCAAGGGCCTGAGCCTCGATCGCCTCGGCTTCGACCAGGAGTCGGTGCTGACGCTACGGCGGCTGGCGCGAGAACCCCACGGCATGCTGCTGGTGACCGGCCCCACCGGCAGCGGCAAGACCACCACGCTCTACGCCGCGCTGTCGGAAATCAACACCGGCGCCGACAAGATCGTCACCATCGAGGACCCGGTCGAGTACCAGATCCCCGGCGTGCTGCAAATCCCGGTCAACGACCGCAAGGGCCTCTCCTTCGCCCGCGGCCTGCGCTCCATCCTGCGCCACGACCCGGACAAGATCATGGTCGGCGAGATCCGCGATGCCGAGACCGCCGAGATCGCCATCCAGTCGGCGCTGACCGGCCACCTGGTATTCACCACGGTGCACGCCAACAACGTCTTCGACGTCATCGGCCGCTTCCTGCACATGGGCGTCGACGCCTACAGCCTGGTCTCGGCATTGAACGGCGTCATGGCCCAGCGCCTGGTGCGGCTGCTGTGCCCCCAGTGCGCGGTCGAGGAACGCCCGGATGCCGAACTGCTGCGCGCCTCGGGCCTGTCCGGCGAGCACGGCGACCGCGGCGACCTCGGCGACTTCCGCTTTCGCGTCGCCCGCGGCTGTCCGCAATGCCGCGGCAGCGGCTATCGCGGACGCAAGGCGATCGCCGAATTCCTGGTGCTCGACGACGAGCTGCGCGAAGCCATGCTGCAGCGCGAATCCATACGCCGCGTCAAGGAGATAGCCGCCCGCCACGGCACCCGGCGGCTGCGCGACGCCGCGCTCGATGCCGTGCGCCACGGCGAGACCAGCCTGCAGGAAATCAACCGCGTGACTTTCGTCGCATAAAGGCGCAGGAACCCGGTCTGGCGCGGAACTTGCAGGGAAGATGGGTGGTCTATAATCGCGCAGCACAGGCGCCAACCCTCGAAACCAAGAAAGTCCCCATGCAGCGCAGGCATTTTCTGTACTTGCTGATAGTCATGCTGGCGCTGCCGCCGCTGGCCATCACGGGCAAGCTTGCCTGGCGCGAGGCAATGGCGCAGAACATCGGTTCCGGCGCCGGCAGCACCGGCGTCGGCGGCAGCGCCCTCCAGGCCCCTTCGAATGTGCGCGAGACCCGGCACAACCTGTCGTCCAGCAACCGGTCGCGGCAATTGACCAGCAACAACACCAGCACCACGGAAGCGACGGTCACCGCCTCCGGCGCAAACACCACCAGAGAAGTCTGCGTCTTCTGCCACACGCCCCATGGCTCGACCAACCCAGGCACGCCGCTGTGGAACCGCAACCTGAGCGGCGCGACCTACACGCCTTACTCCTCGTCGTCGCTGCAGGCCACCGACATCGACGTCACCGCGGCGGCGCTGGCCGCCCCCTCCAAGCTCTGCCTGTCCTGTCACGACGGCACCATTGCACTGGGCCAGGTGGCCAACGCCCCCGGCTCGGGCGGCGCGGGCTTCACCAGCGCCATCACGCTGGCAAACACCGATGCCGGCGCCGGCGCCTCGGGTACCGGCGCGATGCCCTTCGGCCGCGGCCAGGCCAACGCCGACCACGGCT
>JALHNN010000154.1 GCA_022843505.1 Sulfuritalea sp. | reverse complement strand
GCGCTTGACCACAAGCTGCATCCTTCGGTTGCCGCCATGCCGGGTATGTCCGGCCGGAAGTACCGCTACCTGATCAACAACTTCATCGAAGCGATCGAGGATCCACGCTACCTCGAAGTCGGCTCATGGGGCGGGTCGACGGCGATTGCCGCGATCTACCGGAACCGGCTGAAAATCGTCTGCATAGACAACTGGAGCGAGTTTGGCGGTCCCAGGGACGCCTTCCTCGACAACATCAACATTGTCAAGACCGAGGGCGTCGATTTCGCCCACATTGAATCCGATTTCCGTCGCGTTGACTTCTCGGGAATCGGACGTTTCAACGTCTACCTGTTCGACGGACCGCACGAGGAACGCGATCAGTATGACGGCGTGGTTCTCGCCCAACCGGCACTCGACGATACCTACCTGCTGGTCGTCGATGACTGGAACCGGCCGGAAGTGAGGTCGGGAACCTATCGTGCGCTTGCCGATGTCCAAGTGTCGGTGACCTGTTCCATCGAGATTCGCACCACGCAGACGGATGAGGATCCCCGGGGACAGGCATTCCACAAATCGGCATGGCACAACGGCTATCTGTTGGCGGTCTGCAAGAAGGGCATCTAGCGCAGGTTCTCTCCGCCCTCGTGCGCCCTGTTCAAGGCGCGCGAGTGGGACACGGTGCGCTTCGACAGCCAGGGGCGCTGAGAGAGCCGGATATCCTCGAATACGCTATAAGCAGTGCCGGGCGGTGTCGGAGCAGAGCTGACGGAGAAGTACCCTAGAATGTTCGCTTGGTTACTGGAGACCTTTGCGCAATGAGTGGATTGTCCGAGCGCTACCTCGAACTGCTGAAAAAGAGCCTGCTGAACGAGTTGTATGTCGAGAACGAGGCGCGGCTCAATTTCTTGTTCAGTCAATTGGTTTTTCGCAACAGGGACCAGCTGGACATTGACGCGATTGTTGCTGACTACGTGGCGATAACAAAGACGCCAAGCTATCCGCTGTTCCCCAAATGCAAGCTGGATGGAACTTTCGTCGAGCTTTCAGCGGTCGATTCTCAAGGAAAAACGACCCCGTACTTCGCAGGGCGGAACATCGTTTTTGTTGCGCATTCGATGGTCGGGCGAAAGCGGATGAACAATCTGCACGAGTGCATGGAGCGGGTGGTCGCCGAGGCGATACCGGGTGACTTCATTGAAACCGGAGTCTGGAAGGGCGGGGCGACAATATTCATGCGCGGCTTCCTCGAGGCCAATGGGATCGGCGACCGCAAGGTATGGGTCGCCGATTCGTTTGAGGGATTGCCGCCTCCCGGCGAGAACGACCAGGGAATGGACTATACGAGCAGGGTATATCCCTATCTGGCGGTCGGGCTGGACGAGGTGCAGGAACTGTTTCGTCGCTATGAACTACTGGATGAACAAGTCGTCTTCCTGAAGGGCTGGTTCAAGGACACTCTTCCTGCGGCCCCGATAGAAAAGCTTGCCGTCTTGCGCCTGGATGGCGATCTCTACTCATCTACCTGGGATGCTTTGAGAAGTCTCTATCCGAAGCTGTCGCCGGGTGGGTTCGTAATAGTTGACGACTATCTTTCGTTCCCGGGTTGCCGGGAGGCTGTCGATGACTACCGCGTCAAGTACGGCGTGACCGAAGCGCTAACGCAGATCGACGGTCAAAGTGTGTTCTGGCGGAAGGCCGCGTAGCCAGGATCAATCGCTTCCGCCCCTAACGGCATTGGCATGGTTTCTCGCCAAGCTCAATGACTGCGCAATTTCGGCGCGGCCCCTTCATGAATCAGGCCCGCCGGTGGGCGTGCACCGCCCACAGCAGCAGCCCGAACAGCACCATTGCGCCGGCCTGGTGGGCGGCGCCGAGCGCCACCGGCACCTGCAGCAACAGCGTGGCGATACCCATGCCGACCTGCACCGCTAGCCATAGCACCAGCAGCAGCGCCGGAATGCGCGCGGCCGGGGCTTCCCGCGCGATGCGCCAGGCCAGCCAGGGGATCAGGCCCATCAGCGCCCAGGCGATCAGGCGGTGGTCGAACTGCACCAGCGCCATGTTGGTGAAGAAGTTCAGCCACCAGGGATCGACCATGAAGCTCTCGGGCGGCAGGAAGTGGCCGTTCATCAGCGGGAAGGTGTTGTAGGCGAGCCCGGCGCGGATGCCGGCCACCAGCGCACCGGACAGCACCATGACGAAGACCAGCGCCACGAGCCAATTTCCCAGGCGCCGGGTGAAAGTCGGCGCGGGTGACACGGCGTTGTTCGTGGCGCGCGGCTGCAGCATGCCCAGCCCCGTCCAGAACATCAGGCCGAACAGGATGAAGGCCAGCCCGAGGTGGGCGGCGAGCCGGTACTGCGAGACGCGCGGGTCGTCCACCAGGCCGCTCTTGACCATGTACCAGCCCATCGCACCCTGCAGGCCGCCGAGGATGAAAAAGCCGAAGACCTTGGCCGCGAGCGCTCCGCGCAGGTAGCCGCGGGCGAGGAAGTAAAGGTAGGGCAGCAGGAAGACCACGCCGATCAGGCGGCCCGAGAGCCGATGCGCCCATTCCCACCAGAAGATGAACTGGAAGCCGTCCAGCGTCATGTCGTGATTCCGCTTGATGAATTCCGGCGTCTGCTGGTACTTGGCGAAGAGTTCCAGCCAGTCGGCGTGCGATAGCGGCGGCAGGGCGCCGACCAGCGGCTTCCATTCGACGATGGAAAGTCCCGAATGCGTCAGCCGCGTCACGCCGCCGACCACCATGGTGAGGAAGACCATGGCACAGCAGGCGAACAGCCACCAGGCCACGGCACGTTGCGAGCTATTTGTGTTCATCCGACTTCCAATGCCCCGACTTGCCGCCCGATTTCTCCAGCAGCCTGATTTCCTCGATGACCATGCCGCGGTCGGCGGCCTTGCACATGTCGTAGATGGTGAGCAGGCCGGCGGCGGCGGCGGTCAGCGCTTCCATTTCGACGCCGGTGCGGCCGTGGGTCTCCGCCGTGACCTCGATGGTCACGCGATGCTTCTTCGTATCGAGCGTGAATTCGGCGGCGACGCGGGTCAGCGCCAGCGGGTGGCACAGCGGGATCAGGTCGGCGGTTCGCTTGGCGGCCTGGATCGCGGCGATGCGGGCGATGCCCAGCACGTCGCCTTTCTTCGCATTGCCGCCGCGGATCAGTTCGAAGGTGGCCGCCGCCATGCGGATGCTGCCGCGCGTGCGGGCGACGCGGGCGGTCTCGGCCTTGGCGCCGACATCGACCATGTGGGCCTGGCCGGCGGCGTTGAAATGGGTCAGGCTCGCGCTGGCGGCCTTGGCCGCGGGCTTTTTCGATGGCTTCATGAAATAGACTGTCACAACCGGTTTTTCGCGAGCCGCTATCATAGCGATATGAAACCGCATCTGCTCGCCGGTGCCGTCGTGCTCGCCATCGGCATCGTGGCGGCGGCGCCCCTGTCTGTTGCCGAAGGGCTGCCCGACCTCGGCGAGGCGGCGCAGGCGGAATTCTCCCCGGCGATGGAGCGCCGCATCGGCGAATCCATCATGCAGGACATCCGGCGTGATCCGGCCTGGCTTGACGATCCGGAGGTGAATGCCTACCTGAACCGGATCGGCAACCGGCTTGCGGCGCAAAGCCCCGAGTCGCGCCAGGAGTTCGAGTTCTTTTCACTCAGGGACCCGACGCTCAACGCCTTCGCCATGCCCGGCGGCTACATCGGCGTGCATACCGGCCTGATCCTCGCGGCGAACTCGGAATCCGAACTGGCCTCGGTGCTGGCGCACGAAATTTCCCACGTCACGCAGCGCCACCTCGCGCGGCTGGTGAACAAGGCCGGCCAGGGCCAGATCAGCAGCCTGCTGGCGCTGGCCGTGGCCATACTCGCCGCGCGCAGCAGCCCCGATCTGGCGGTGGGCGCGGCGATGGCCGGCCAGGGCGCGGCGATTCAGAACCAGCTCAATTACTCGCGCGATTTCGAACGCGAGGCCGACCGCCTGGGCCTGGTCCTGCTCGAGCGATCGGGCTTCGACATCCGCGGCATGGGAGGTTTTTTCGAGCGCTTGCAGAAGTTCGGCCGCATCTACGAGAACAACGCCCCGGGCTATCTGCGCACCCATCCACTCACCACCGAGCGCCTCGCCGACCTGGGCAACCGCATCCAGTCGCGGCCTTACCGCCAGGTGGCCGATTCCATGGAGTTCCAGTTGGTACGGGCAAAGTTGCGCGCCCAGGAAGGGACTTCGCGTGATGCCGTCACGGAATTCGAAGCGCGCCTGCGCGACCGCAGCTTCGCCGGCGCCGAAGCCGCCGTGCGCTATGGTCTGGCCCAGGCCCTGTTGCGCGACGGCAAGCTTGCCGCGGCGGAACGGGAGGTCGGCGAGCTTCGCCGCCTCAAGGCGCAATCGCCGATGATCGAGACCCTGGCCGCGCAGCTGCGCCAGAAGCAGGGCGACCCCGCCGGCGCGGTGAAAATCCTGCGCGAAGCTCAGCCGCGCTATCCCCAGGAGCGCGCCATCGTCTACGGTCTGCTGGAAACCCTGCTGGAAGCCGGCCTGATCCAGGATGCGCTCAAGCTCAGCGAAGATGACCTCTTGAGTTATCCCTCTGATGCGCGGGCGCATGCCCTGCAGTCCAGGACCTATGCCAGGCTCGGCAAGCGCCTGCAGCAGCATCGCGCCCAGGCCGAAGCCTATGCCCTGCTGGGCCAGCTGGCGCTGGCCGTGGAGCAGATGGAACTGGCACAGAAATCGGGCGACGGCAATTTCTATGAGCAGTCGCGGGTCGATGCCCGGCTGCGGGAGATGAAACAGCGCCTGGCCGAGGAAGCCAAACAAGCCAAGCCGAAATAGGGCCACCGATGAAATCCGCCACTGCTCTTGCCGCGCCGGTCGGCGCCCTCGCCAGCGCCTTGATGCGTATCCGCGAAGAACCCTACTACCACCCGCTCGGCGACGAGGTCGAGGTCTTTTCGGCCGCCGCCCAAAGCGGCCTGCCGCTGATGCTGAAGGGCCCCACCGGTTGCGGCAAGACGCGCTTCGTCGAGCACATGGCCTGGAAGCTGGGGCGGCCGCTGGTCACTGTCGCCTGCCACGACGACCTGACCACGGCGGACCTCGTCGGGCGCTACCTGATCGTCGGCGACGAGACCGTCTGGCTCGACGGCCCGCTGACCGCGGCCGTGCGTGCCGGGGCGATCTGCTACCTCGACGAGATCGTCGAGGCGCGCAAGGACACCACGGTGGTGATCCACCCGCTGACCGATACACGCCGCGCCCTGCCGGTGGAAAAGCGCGGCGAATACCTGGTGGCACCGCCCGACTTCATGCTAGTGATTTCCTACAACCCGGGCTACCAGAGCGTGCTCAAGGAGATGAAGCCGAGCACGCGCCAGCGTTTCGTCGCCGTCGATTTCGACTACCCGGCGCCCGAGGTCGAGGCGCGGATCGTTGCCCACGAGGGCGGTATCGATGCGGCGACGGCACAGAAGCTGGTCAAGCTTGGCAGCCTCACGCGCAAGCTCAAGGGCGCGGGGCTGGACGAAGGCGCCGGCACGCGCCTGCTGGTGCATGCGGCGCAGCTGATCGCCCGCGGCATGGCGCCGGCGGCGGCCTGCACGGCGGCGATCGCCCGTCCCCTGGCCGATGAGCCCGATACGCGCGACGCGCTGGACGACCTGATCGCCGCCGTGTTTTGATGGGCCAACGCAAGCTCTTCGCCCACGAAATCGAGGCGCGGCTCGACGAGATCCTGCTGCTCAAACTGCGCCAGCGCTCGGCGACCGAGGTTGCGGCGCGCCTCGAAGCCCTGGCGCGCGAGCGGCAGGAGCGCATCCTGCACTGGGTGGGCGTCGCCGCCCAGGCCGCCAATGAACTGGGCTGGCTGATCGCCGCCGAGGCCGCGGTCTTGGGCGGGGATCTGGGCGAGGGCATCGACGACTGGGTGCGTGCCGGCCTCGCCGCGCACGACCGCGACGGCCTGGGCGCGGTAAGCGAGGCCCTGCGGCGTGCCGCCGCCGAAAGGCGGGAAACGGAGCGACGCCCGGCGCAGGGCGTGGCCTTCGGCGAGGTCGAGGGGCGCCTCGGACGCTTCCTGCAGGCGCTCGACGGCCGCCCCCTGCGGCTGGCCAGCGCGGCGACGGCATGGACCGACGGCGAAACCCTGTGGCTTCCCGATCACCTGGAACGCGCCGCCGATGCCAATGGCAACCGCCGGCTGTACACCGTGCTGGCGGCGCAGCTCTGGGCGCAGGCGCGCTTCGGCAGCTTCAACGTCGATCCCGAACCCGAGCTCGCGCAGTGGGCCGATCGCGGCGCGGCGCTGGCCTGGTTCGCGCTGTTCGAGGCGATGCGGCTGGAGACCCGCCTCGCGCAGGAACTGCCGGGGCTGGCGCGCGACATCCGACTCTTGCGCGGCCCGTGGCCGGCGGAACTGGCTGCCGCCGCCGCCGACCTGTCCAGGCCAGAGGCCACGGCCGCCGACAGCCTCGCCTGGGTGGCCGAGCGGCGCAAAGTCGGTGCTGGCGGGACGCCGATGTTTGCCCACCTGACGGGATTCGATCCGCTGGCGGCGCGGCGCCTGCGCGCGCTGCGCATCGTCCGCGATAGCGCGACGCTGCGGCGCGCGCTCAACAGCCTGCGCGCCAACGATCCGCATACG
>JALHNN010000153.1 GCA_022843505.1 Sulfuritalea sp. | reverse complement strand
ACCGCGGCAAACTGGTCTCGTTTCCTGGCAGCTATGCCGACTACCAGGAGCGCAAGGAGTTCATGCTCAATGAGGAGGCGCTGGCCAATGCCCGCGCCGACAAGCTGCTGGCGCAGGAGGAGGTCTGGATCCGCAAGGGGGTTGAGGCGCGGCGCACGCGCAGCGTCGGCCGCATTGCGCGCCTCGAGCGCCTGCGTTCGGAGCGGGCCGCGCGGCGCGAGCAGCAGGGCCAGGTCGATTTCCGCGTGGTGCGCGGCGAGGCCTCGGGCAAGCTGGTGGCGGAACTTGAGAACGTCGCCAAGCACTTCGCCACAACGGCGGGTGAGAAACACGTGGTGCGCGATTTCTCCTGCCGCATCCAGCGCGGCGACAAGATCGGCCTGATCGGACCCAACGGCAGCGGCAAGACCACGCTGCTGCGCCTGATCCTCGGCGAGCTTGCCGCCGATGCCGGCCAGGTGCGCCTCGGCAGCCGCATCGAAGTCGCCTACTTCGACCAGGTCCGCGCCCAGCTCGATCCGGAGGCGGCGCTGGCCGATGTCATCAGCCCCGGCTCCGATTACGTCGAGATCGGCGGTACCAAAAAGCACGTGATCGGCTACCTGGAGGACTTCCTCTTCGCCCCGCAGCGCGCGCGTTCGCCGGTGAAATCGCTGTCCGGCGGCGAGCGCAACCGCCTGCTGCTGGCGCGCCTGTTCGCGCGACCGGCCAATGTCCTGGTTCTCGACGAACCGACCAACGACCTCGACATCGAGACGCTTGAATTGCTCGAGGCCCTGCTGCAGGACTACAGCGGCACCGTCTTTCTCGTCAGCCACGACCGCGCCTTCCTCGACAACGTGGTGACCCAGTCGATCGCCAGCGAAGGCGATGGCCGCTGGAAGGAGTATGTCGGGGGCTATAGCGACTGGTTGCGGCAACGGCCGGTGCCGGCGGCGCGCGACGGGGTGCCGGCGCCCAGGCCCAGAGTTCCCGAAGGGACGCGGAGCGCCGGCGCTGGCGAAACGGCGATGGCGCCGCCGCCGGAGCGGCGCAAACTCAGCTTCAAGGAGCAGCGCGAACTGGAGCAACTCCCCGAGCGCATCGCTGCTTTGGAATCCGAACAGGGAGGTCTTCAGGCGAGGCTCGCCGACCCCAATTTCTACCGCGAGCCGGCCGAAACCCAGCGCCTGGCTCAGGAGCGGCTGGCGGCCGTCGACGCCGAGATCGACGCCGCGCTGGAACGCTGGGAAGCGCTCGAAAGCCGAGCCTGAAAGCCGCGCAAGGCGGCCAAAATCCCGCTTTTTCGGCCGCTCCCGGGTTTCGCCGTGCGGCTATAGTTCGCGCCAGCCACCGTCAACGGGAGACCACCGTGGTCGTAATCAACGGCAAGCGCACCACCGCCATCGTCATCCGCCACAAGGGCGACAGTGTCACGCTGGTACCCATGAAGAGCGGCCGCCTTTCGGCCAAGACCGTCGCCTTCGACGAGTTCCGTCGCGAATGGCAGGAGACCGGCTATGCCCTGTCGCAGGCCCTGACCACCTTCCTCACCCACTGCATGAAATGGGGCGCCTCGCTCGAGGTTACCAAGGGCCTGGAAAAGCTCGCCGCGCGCGACCGCTTCGTCGTCGGCAGCCTGTTCTGAGCGAAGTCCACTGGCAGGCCTGGTTCGACGGGGCGGCGCTGCCCAATCCCGGGCGCATGGGGCTCGGCGTCGTGCTCCTGTCGCCGGCCGGCGAACGCAGCGAACAGTCCGGCATGCCGCCGGGCCATGGCTGCAACAACGAGGCCGAACTGCATGCCCTGTATCTGGCCCTGGATCTCGCGCTGGCGGCGGGGGCGCGGCACATCCTGCTGCGCGGCGACAGCGACGTCGCCGTGCGTTACGTGACCGGGGCCGATCACACCGGCGTGGCGCGCCTACTGCCGCTGATCGCGCGGGCGCAAGCGGCCATGGCGAAGTTCGACACGGCGCGCCTGCTCTGGGTGCCGCGCCACCGCAACGCGGAGGCCGATCGCCTGTCGCGCCAGGCGCTGGGCCTGCCGCCGGCGGCCGCTTCTGTCGAGCGGCACCGGCGCTGAGTACCCGGGTGGGGGAAGCGCCCGCCTTTCGGCTATGATCCGCGGGCAAGAAATGGACATCCTGACCGACATCATCGCCGCTGAAGAAGACGAACTCGAAGCCGTCGCCGCCTCGTCGCGGCCGCTGGCCGAGTGGAGCGGCGTCGAGCGCCACGGCATCGACACGCGCATGATCGCCGAACTGCATTGCCTGCTTACCGGCGAGGAACTTGACCTCGCGCTCGACAGCTACGAGCCGGTGTTCGTCGCCGAAGAGGGCGCCGTGGTATTGCGCCTGGCCGACGCGGCGAGGGAGCGGCTGGCCGCGCTCGACGACGAGGACATCGAGCCGATCGCCGAGGAACTCGCCGCCGTCGAAGAGTTTGAATTGGCCGGCTGGGATGCCGGCGCCGCCTACGACTGGCTGGTCGAACTGGCCGACCTGGCGCGGCTGGCGGAGGCGCAGGAGCAGGCCATCTTCATCTGGATGCAGCGGAGCATGGGCTGAGGCAGTCGGTGGCCAAGACCTGGTTCGTCTATATCGTCGAATGCGTCGACGGCAGCCTCTACACCGGCATTACCGTCGACCTCGCGGCGCGTTTCGAGGCGCACCGCAGCGGGCGCGGCGCGCGCTACATGCGCCTCAATCCGCCGCGTCGCCTGCTGGCGGCGGCGTCCTGCGCCGACCGCTCGGCCGCCTCGCAGGCGGAGTATCGTCTCAAGCAGCTGAAACCGGAGGCCAAGCGCGACTGGGCTCGGCAGCACCCGATTGCGGCGGCGGCATGATCGTCTTTTCGCACGCCAACAGCTACTGCGCCTCGACCTACCAGCGCCTGTTCGCGGGCTGGCGCGCCGCCGGCCATGAGGTGGCGGCGGTCGAGCACTTCGGCCACGATGCGCAGTATCCGGTGGATCGCCGCTGGCAGGGCATGACGCAACAACTCACGACCCTGATCGACAGCCTGGCCGAGCCCAGGCTCTGGCTGGTGGGGCATTCGATGGGCGGCTATTTGAGCCTGCTCGCCGCCGGGCAGCGCCCGCGCCGGGTCCGCGGCATCATCGTGCTCGATGCTCCCATCATCCACGGCTGGAAGTCGGGTTTGATCGGCGTGGTCAAGGCCGCGGGGCAGATGCCACGCGTCTCGCCGGCGGCAGGGGCGCTGCGCCGGCGCGACCGCTGGTCCGACCTTGGCGAGGTGCGCAATCATTTTGCCGCCAAGCCGATGTTTGCGCGCTGGCATCCGGAGATGCTGGATGACTACGTGCGCCACGGCACCGAGCCCGATCCGCGCGATGCCGCCGGCGCCGCCCGCCGCCTGAAGTTTCGTCCGCATATCGAGGCGGAAATCTATGCCACCGTGCCGCATCGCCTGGTGCCCTACCTGCGCTCGCATCCGCCCGGCGGGCCGATCGCCTTCATCGCCGGCACCCGCTCGCGCGAGGTCGGCCAGGTCGGCCTTGCCGCCACGCGCAGGCTGACGCAGGGGCGCATCAGCTTCGTCGATGGCACGCATCTCTTCCCCTTCGAGAGGCCCGCAGAGACCACGGCCGCCGTGCTCGACTGGATGGCGCGGCTGGACCAGGCCGCCGCGGCCTGAGGCGATGCACCTCGCGCCGCGGCTGCTGCTGCTGCTGATCCTGCCGCCGCTGCTGTGGGCGGCAAACGCCGTGTTCGCCCGTCTGGCGATCAACAGCATCGGCCCGCTCTGGCTCAACGCCCTGCGCTGGGGGCTGGCGCTGCTGATCCTGCTGCCGCTGGGATGGAAGCTGCTCGCTACCCCCGGGGCACGGGCGCAGATCGGCGAGCGCTGGGGCTACCTGGGCGTCCTTGGCCTGATCGGCGTCGGCGCCTACAACGGCCTGCAATACCTGGCGCTGCAGACCAGCACGCCGGTCAACGTGACCCTGATCGCGGCCAGCCTGCCGCTGTGGTCGATGATCGTCGGCATGCTGTTCTACCGCGTGCATCCGACGCGGTCGCAGCTGTTCGGCGCCGCGCTGTCGCTCGCCGGCGTGCTGACCGTGCTTTCGCGCGGCGACCCGGAAGTGCTGCTGCGCATCCAGTTGGTGGAGGGCGATCTGTTGATGGTGCTGGCGATTGCCGGCTGGGCCGTCTACAGCTGGATGCTGGCGCGGCCGCCGGCGCACATGAGCGGTGCGGCGCGGCCGGACTGGAACTGGGCCGAGTTCCTCTTCGCGCAATGCCTGTTCGGCGTCGTCATCGGCTTTGCCGCCGCCGGGGCGGGCGAATTCGTTGCGCCGTCGATGACGCCGGACTGGAACTGGCAACTGCTCGCCACGATCGTCTTCATCGCCGTCGGCCCATCGGTGATCGCCTACCGCTCCTGGGGCCTGGCTGTCGCCGAGGCGGGCCCGGCGATGGCCGCGATCTTCTACAACCTGACGCCGCTGATCGCCGCCGTGCTCTCGGTGCTGGTGATCGGCGAATGGCCGCAGCCCTACCACGGTGCGGCCTTCCTCCTGATCGTCGCCGGCATAGCCGTCGCTTCGCACAGGGGTGCGGGCTGAAAGCCGTGTATATTTTCGCCACGGTCGTCCGAGTGGAGTCATCCCATGCCCCAGAGCTACGGAAAATACATGCCCATCAGAAAGCTGGGGCGCGGTGCCAGCGGCACGGTGTACCTCGCCGAAGACCGCTTTTCAGGTGAAAACGTCGCCCTCAAGGTATTCGACCAGGAACTGATTACGGCGACCAACCAGGACCAGAAGCGGCTCAAGCAGTTCCTTACCGAGGCCTCGCTGGCCGGCAAGCTCACCCATCCGCACATCGCCGCCATCCTTGATGCCGCGGTCAGCGAGGATGCCGGGTATATCGCCCTGGAATACGTGCCGGGCGGCGACCTCTCGCAATTCGTTCCACCCGGAACCCTGCTGCCGCTGGACCAGGCGATAGAAATGGCGTTCAAGGCCTGCGGCGCCTTCGATTACGCCTTCCGCCAGGGCATCATCCATCGCGACGTGAAGCCGGCCAACATCATGGTGGCGAGCGGCAGCAACATCAAGATCGTGGATTTCGGCGCCGCCTACCTGCACAACGCCGACGCGACGCAGATCGGCAACATCGGATCGCCGGGCTACATGTCGCCCGAGCAGCTCAAGGGCGTCAGCCTGGGGTTCCACAGCGACATGTTCTCCCTGGGCGTGGTGCTCTACGAGCTATTCACCGGCGAGCGACCCTTCGTCGGTCGCAACCTGGTCGAGCTGTTCTCCATGATCGCGCTGCGCGATGCCCCGCCGCCAAGCAGCCTGCGGGCCGACCTTCCCGAGGGTGTGGACCGCTTCATCATGCGCATGCTGCAAAAACTGCCGGAGGACCGCTATGCCTCCTGGGCCGATCTGGCGCTCGACATCGCCGATGTCGGCAGCCTCAGCATGTTCCGCAACGCGATTCCCCACAGCGAGCGCTTCGCCGCCCTGCGACAGATACCCATCCTGGCCTCGTTGAGCGATCCCGAGATCTGGGAGCTGGTCTACGCCGCGCAATGGAAGCGCGTACCGGCGCGCACGGTGCTGATGCGCGAAGGCGAAGAAGGGGGCAGCCTGTACTTCCTCGCCAAGGGCGATGCCACGGTGACCAAGCAGGGGCGGCTGCTCAACATGCTGCGCGCCGGCGAATATTTCGGCGAGATGGCCTACATGAAGGACGGGCAGATCCCGCGCCAGGCCACCGCCGAAACCACCTCGGACGCGCTGATCGCGGAGTTTCCGCTGGGCGCGCTGAAACAGGCGAGCACGAACTGCCAGCTCGGCGTCGCCACCGCGCTGCTGCACTCATTGGTGGAGCGCCTGGCCCTGTCGGACGAGCGGATAGCGCGGGTGCCGACCTAGCGTGGCTGTCCTTCGCGCACTGGGCCTCATGGCGTTGCTGCCGATTTTTTCAACGACTGCGCTGGGCGGAGATTTCGACGCCGCGCGGCGGCAGTTGGCGGCCGACATCGCCGCCGATGCCGCGCGCGCCGCGACGTGGACCGGACGCGCGGCGCTGTCGCCGCGCGTCATGGCGGCGATGGGCAGGGTCGAGCGCCATCGCTTCGTGCCAGCGGCGCTGGCGTCGCAGGCCTACCTCAACCGGCCGCTGCCGATCGGCGAAGGGCAGACGATATCGCAACCCTTCATCGTCGCGCTGATGAGCGACCTGCTCGATCTGTCACCCGGGGACAAGGTGCTCGAGGTCGGCACCGGATCGGGCTACCAGGCGGCCGTATTGGCCGAACTGGGCGCCCGCGTCTTCAGCATCGAGATCCTGCCCGGACTTTCGCGCGAGGCCGATCGCGCGCTGCGCGCCGCCGGCTATGCGGGAATCATGCTGCGGGTGGGCGACGGCTGGGCCGGCTGGCCCGAGCAGGCGCCCTTCGACGCCATCATCGTCACCGCCGCGCCGGAGACCATTCCGCCGCCGCTGGTGGCGCAGTTGCGCGTCGGCGGCCGCATGGTGATTCCGCTGGGGCCGCAAGGCGCGGCACAGGAACTTCTGGTTGTCGAGAAGCAGGCCGATGGCGACGTGGTCCGGTGTCGGGTGCTGCCGGTGGCCTTTGTGCCCCTCACCGGAGAGGGCGCGCGGCGCTGAGCCTGGCCGATTCGACGCGGCGGACTTCTACTTT
>JALHNN010000152.1:4474-6670 GCA_022843505.1 Sulfuritalea sp. | reverse complement strand
TGTTCGCGTGACGGCTGCAGCGCCGATCGTTCGGGATTCGAGCTGTCCTGCGCTGCGGAATTTCTTGCCGATCCGCGACTGATGCGCTTATTTGGTACTTGGGTACCGGATTTCATCCCTTTCTCCTCTCGTTGTCTTGTTGCAGTCGATTGAACCGATCACACTCGAGATCCTCCGGCAACCAGCAATCTCCGCCCCGGCGGATTGCAGTAGCATCGTTCCGCCCTGGGCGCCTGAACGCTTGCAGGGAAGCTTCGGCGTTTCCTGCTTGTTCTTCTCTCGGCGTGGTTCTGGCGCTTCGGCCATGCGTTCGCACGGCAGGTAGAACCCGAAATCATCGGGGAATGTGCAGGGCACTTCCGACACTCCTGGCGCCATCAGGGCTTCGCCGCTGCATCTGCCTGGGTTGGCAACGGAAGACCGTCATCGCCCAGCATCCGCATGGCGAGCAGGAACAGGCGCTGGCCCCCGGCAACCATAGGCGAAAGTTTGAACCAGGCAACGTGGCTGCCCCCCTCGCTGTCGCGCACCTCGAATTCACGCCAGATCGAGTGAACCGCAAGGTATTCCAGATATCCGGATCGGTAGCGGGCCGACGTTCCCCCCAAGCACAGGCCTAGGATAAAGTCCGCAGCGTCTCGTCCATGCAGGCTGCTGGCACGTTTACCCAGAATCCGCGCCGCCGCAACGCCGCAACTCACTATTTGTCCGTGACGGTCGAGCACCAGCGTGGCGAAGTCGGTCTCCTTCCTGGCGAACTGAACTGCCTCGGGTGACGGCGAGGCAGCAGTCGAAGCAACATAGCCATGAGCAGTCATGGCGCCAAGATACAAGCCGCGGGAAGACCACGAAATACCCCGAAACCCGTAATCGCCCTACCTGCAACCCCCTATGGCCGCTTCATTGCCGTAGCGTCGGCGCCGACTCCCGGCCCGGCTATTCGCCGCGCCGCATTTCGCGGCGCCGCTCGTGCATGCGTCCGGGATACAGGTCGCGGCCGGCCTGATGCACGTCCTGCCGCAACTGGCGGCGCTCCTCCGGGGTCATGCGACGGCGCTGACTGGCAGCGTCATCGGTCGTGAATTGAGCCGGGCGCGAATCCTGCATCGCTCGCTGCGGCGGCTGTCCGCCTCGATCGCGCATCGGCCGTCCCATCCCCTGCGCCGATGCCTCCGCGCCCAGCAGAAGAAGGGCCGCTGCCACTCCGATCAATCGCATCCTGCGTCCCGCGCTCACGTTGCTTCCTTTCGTTCCACTCACCGAAGCATACTGTAAACCTGCTCGCCGGCAAGCTTGCCGGCCGCCATCAGGTGATCGACGCCGGCTTGCGGATCGGCGCCCCAGAGGGCAAGCGCAAGCCCTAATGCCATGCTGAGGAACAGTGCTTTCATGATTGCCTCCGTCGGTTTGGTTGGCCGCTCTTTCGGCACGCTTGCATTCTCGGCAGGCCCTGTAAGCCAAATGTTGCGCGGCGTGCCGCTTTGTAAGCCTTTGTTAAATACGCTGGCAGGACGATGTCGATCCCGTTACGATTGGCGCCCATGAACGAAACCCGAACCAAGATCCTGGTCGTCGATGACGACCTCAGGCTGCGCCAATTGCTCGAGCGCTATCTCTCCGACCAGGGATTCGCGGTCAAGGCCGTGCCCGATGCCCCGGCCATGGACCGCGCGCTGGAGCGCGAACTCTTCGACCTCATCGTGCTCGACCTGATGCTCCCCGGCGAGGACGGCCTGGCCATCTGTCGCCGCCTGCGCGGCGCGGCGAACACGGTGAGCATCATCATGCTGACGGCGAAAGGGGACGAGGTCGACCGTATCGTCGGGCTGGAGATCGGCGCCGACGATTACCTGCCGAAGCCCTTCAACCCGCGCGAACTCGTGGCCCGCATCGGCGCCGTACTGCGCCGCCGCGCCGCGCCGCCGCCGCCGGGCGCGCCGGCAACCACCGAGGAAGTCGTGCGCTTCGGCAAGGTGGCGATCAACCTCGGCACCCGCGAGCTGGAACGGGAGGGCGAAACCACGCTGCTGACGTCGGGTGAATTCGGCCTGTTGCGGGTCCTGCTCGAGCATCCGCGACAGCCGATGAGCCGCGACAAGCTCATGGAACTGGCGCGCGGGCGCGAATACGAAGTCTTCGATCGGGCCATCGACGTGCAGATCTCGCGCCTGCGCAAGCTGGTGGAAGAAGACCCGG
>JALHNN010000152.1:0-4464 GCA_022843505.1 Sulfuritalea sp. | reverse complement strand
CAGACCGTCTGGGGCTTCGGCTATGTGTTCGTTCCTGACGGTAAGAAGCACGAATAGTCGACGAGGGCCATGAAGCTCCTGCCGCGCGCGCTGCTCTGGCGCACCTTCCTCCTGCTTGCGGTGCTGATGTTGATCTCGGTGGCGGCCTGGTTCGCCATCTTTCGCGCCTACGAGCGCGAGCCGCGCGCCCGGCAATTGGCACAGACCCTGGTCAGCGTCGCCAACCTGACACGGGCGGCGCTGGTGTCGGCCCGGGTCGAGTCGCGCCGTGAGCTGCTGCGCGAACTTTCCGACCGCGAAGGCATACACATCTATCCGGCCGAAGCCGACGACCGCATCGAACCTCTGCCCGATCGCCCATTGCTGCTCCGGGTAGAAGAACTGGTACGCGAGCAATTGGGGCCGCGTACCCGGCTGAGCCTGGAACGCGAAGGCGAGCGCGCCCTGTTCCTCAACTTCCGCATCGACGACAGCGAGGAAGGCGACTACTGGCTGGCACTGCCGCGCGAGCGCATCGAGCGCGTGTTTCCGCTGGGCTGGCTGGGCTGGGGCGTGGCTGCCCTGCTGCTGTCCCTGGGCGGCGCGTGGCTGATCGTGTTCCGCATCACACGGCCCCTCAAGGCCCTGCAGCAGGCGGCGCGGGAAGTCGGCGCTGGCGGTACGCCGGCCCGGCTCGACGAGGGCGGTCCGACCGAGCTTGCCACCGTGGCCCACGCCTTCAACCAGATGAGCGCCGACCTGGCGCAGATCGACCAGGATCGTGCCCTGATCCTGGCCGGCATTTCGCACGATCTGCGCACGCCCCTGACGCGCCTGCGCATGGGGATCGAAATGGCCGCTGACGAAAGCCTGCGCGAGGGCATGACGGCCGACGTCGAGGAAATGGACAAGACCATCGGCCAGTTCCTTGATTTCGCCCGCTCCGAAGGTGGCGAAGCGCCACAGGATGTCGACCTCGCCGCGATGCTGGCCGAGATCGCCGGCCAGTACCGGCGGCGCGGCTTTGCCGTGGACTTCGCGCCTCCTGCCCTACCTGCCAGCGGCGCCGTCCCGATTCGTCCGCAGGCGTTGCGGCGCGCGATAAACAACCTGATCGACAATGCCCTGCGCCATGCCGGCAGCGACAAACCGGTCGAACTCACCATGACTGCCGGCGCCAGGGAAGTCGCCGTCGAGGTGCGCGATCGCGGTCCCGGCATCCCGGCAGAGGACGTCGAACGCATCAAGCGGCCCTTCGTGCGCCTCGAATCCGCACGCAGCAATACCGCCGGCGCCGGACTCGGGCTTGCCATCGTCGAGCGCGTGGCGCGCAGCCATGGCGGTACACTCGAACTCCTGCCGAGGGAAGGCGGCGGGCTTGTCGCCCGCCTGAGCCTCTCCGTCCATGGACCCATTGCCCACAAGCCATGAACCAGCCCACCACCCCCTACCAGCGCATGGGCGGCGAGCCCGCCGTGCGCCGCCTCGTCGCCCGCTTCTACGAACTCATGGATACCCTGCCCGAGGCCTACGGCATCCGCAAGCTGCACCAGCCCGACCTGGCCGGCGCCGAACAGAAGCTCTACCTCTACCTCACGGGCTGGCTGGGCGGCCCCCAGCTGTATGTCGAAAAGTACGGGCACCCGCGCCTGCGCTCGCGCCACCTGCCCTTCCCCATCGGCAGCGACGAGGCCGCGCAATGGATGCTCTGCATGCGCCAGGCCATGGCCGAAGTCATTCCCGACGAGGCACTGCGGGCATCGCTCGACAAGGCCCTGAATGACCTCGCGCTGTTCATGCGCAACCGCGAGGATGCGCACCAGGCCTGAGGCCGCAGATCAGAGGTCGGCGCTGGCCTGTTGCTGGCGCAAGGCGCGCGCGTGACGATGGCGCGCCATGAGCCGCGGATCGGAAACGATGACGCCGATGGTCTCGCCGATCACCATCACCACGCCGAGCACCGGCAATACCAGCATCAGCCCGGAAATGCCGGCCACCGCACCGCCGGCGAAGATCATCAGCACCGTGATCAGGGGATGCAGTTCGAGGCTCTTGCCGATGGTCATCGGCATGTAGAAGAAATCGTCGAGCAGGCGCACCAGGCCGAACAGCCCGATCGCCCAGTAGGCCATCGTCGGATCCTGCGAAAAGTCGGTCGCTGCCACCAGCACCACCAGCAGGCCTCCGAGGATGGAGCCGACGTAGGGAATCCAGGCCAGCACGGCGCAGATCAGGCCCAGCGTCAGGGGCCCGGGGATGCCGAGCAGCCAGAGGCCGGCCGCCAGCGTCACCGTATCGAGGATGGTCAGGTTGATCAGGCCCTGGAAATAGGCGCGCGCGGTGCGGTCGATTTCGTGGAGCAGGTAGAGCGTGCGCTCGAAGAAGGCGTTGGGCACGGCGGCACTGAGGAAACGCTTGAAGCGACGCCCGTCGCGAAGGAAGAAGAAGGCGAGGAAGGGGGCCAGCAGCAGCGAGGGCGTCCAGGCCATGATGCCCAGTGCCACCGGCTCGATGTGGTCGCTGACGTTGCCAGCACCCTTTTCCAGTCGTGCGGCGACCGTGTCGGCCAGCCTGGCACGCTCCAGCGTGGGCAGGTTGTTTTCCAGCGCGCGCAGCGAGGAGTCAAGCAAACGCATGCCGCCCTGGACATAGCGATCGACCGTCGCCTGCCACTGCGTCGCCTGGCTGGCAACGCGCGGTGCCACCGCCAGGGTCGATGCACCGAGCAGGACGAGGAAGGCAACCGTCACCAGGCTGGCGGCGGCATCGCGGCTCATGCCGCGATACACCAGGCTGCGCACCGCCGGAAACAGGAAGTAATACAGGATCAGCGCCAGCAGAAAAGGAACCACCAGCCAGAGCACCTTCTGGAACACCAGCAGCAAGAGGCAGGTGACGGCGATGATCGCCATCCAGACGACCGGGCCGGAGCGGTTGTGGGCGTGCCCGGCCTGCCCCGGATCGCCGCTGAGCGAGTGGCTCTCCCGTGTCATACCGCGTGCTGGTGGTTGCCCATGGCCCGGGCCATGGAGCGCATCCGGGCGCCGAGATGGCAGGCCAGCTGGCGCGAAATCTTCGAGGCGATGCGCGCGTGGGTGTCGAGCAGGCCGACGAAATCGTCGCGAAAGAAGACGATCAGCTGGCAGGCGCTTGCCGCGCGGGCCTCGGCCGAGCGCGGCGAGTTGTCCAGCAGCGCCAGTTCGCCGAAAAAGGTGCCGGGGCCGAGCTGGGCGACACGGCCCGAGTCGCTTTGCCGCCGTCGCGGCACGTCGCCGCCGCCGTTCTGAGGCGCGCGGCCTGCTTCTCCCGCGTCGCGGCGCGAAATCAGCACCTCGCCCGAGGCGATGATGTAGATCGCCTGGCCTTCCTCGCCCTCGTCGAAGATGACTTCGCCGGGCAGGTAGCTGCGCTCGTGCAGCAGGCCGTCAACGATGCGCAGTTCCGCCGGCGTCAGGTTGACGAACAGGCTGAGGCTGTGCAGGCGCTCGAGCCGCGGCGAGGATTTTGAGGAACCGAAAAGCTTGACCACGATAGGGACTCCGCAGGAATGACGGGATTCTAGTTCATGCTTCCGCGCCCAGCGGAAATTCGGCCAGGGTGCGATAGCTCGCCGCGCTCGGATGCAAATGGCTTTCGACGAGGGCGAAGCCGCCGACATGCCAGCGGATCGGCGTTTCCAGTCGCGGCAGCTCGCGGCATCGCACCCGGCGCGCCAGCGTGACATGGGGCACCAGGCTCTTGCCCCCGGGTCGTTCGAGCGGAAAGCCGGCGGCGGCGAGGCCGGCGTCGAGCCGTTCGGAAAGTCGACGCAGGGCGGACGGCGGCTGGCGACAGCCTGCCCAGAGGATTCCCCGCTGCGGCCAGAAGCCGAGCCGGTCGAGGCTCAGTTCGAAGGCGTCGCCGCCCACCGCCGCACCGACGTCGCGCAAGGCCGCGAGCTTTTCCGCCGCTACGGCGCCGATGAAGGCCAGCGTCAGGTGCAGGCTTGCCGGGCGCATGGCGCGACCGCCTTGGCCGGCCATGGCGTGACCGAGGGCGGCGAGATGGGAAACGGCCTCCGCGTCCGGCCAGATCGCGAAAAAGACGCGATGCGGGCGTGGCGCATCCACCTCAGCCGACATTCCCCCGGACGAGCAGCACCACCGCTTCGGCGGCGATGCCCTCGCCCCGCCCCTCGAAGCCGAGGCGCTCATTGGTCTTGCCCTTGACGTTCACCGCCGTCATCTCGATGGCGAGGTCGGCGGCGATGTTGGCGCGCATCGCCGCGACGTGCGGCGCGATGCGCGGCGCCTGGGCGATGATCGTCGCATCGACGTTGCCGACCTTCCAGCCCGCCTCGCGCACCGCCGCCATCGCCCCGCGCAACAGCATGCGGCTGTCCGCCCCCTGCCACTGCGCCGCCGTATCGGGGAACATGCCGCCGATGTCACCGAGCCCGGCCGCACCCAGCAGGGCATCGGTGATCGCGTGCAGCAGCGCGTCGGC
>JALHNN010000151.1 GCA_022843505.1 Sulfuritalea sp. | reverse complement strand
GGCCCGCACCACGCCCTTGCCCAGCGTGGTCACCAGGAAACCTTCGAGCTGGTCGAGGATCTCCGGCCGCGTCGCGGCGGTCGGGATCAGTTCGACGAGGTGCATGTAGCGCGGCGGATTGAAGAAATGCACGCCGCAGAAGCGCGCCATCAGATCTGCATCGAAGCCATCCGACAGCGCGGTGATCGACAGGCCCGAGGTATTCGAGGCGAAGATCGCGTTCGGCGCGATGTAGGGCGCGACCTTCTTGTACAAGTCGTGCTTCCAGTCCATGCGCTCGGCAATCGCCTCGATCACCAGGTCGCAGCCCTTCAGCAGCTCCAGGTGGTCGTCGTAGTTGGCCACCTCGATGCAGCTTGCATCGTCCTTGTTGCCCAGCGGCGCCGGACTCAACTTCTTCAGGCCTTCGATGGCCCTCTGCACGATGTCATTCTTGGCACCTTCCTTGGCCGGCAGGTCGAAGAGCACCACCGGCACCCTGGCGTTGACGCAGTGGGCCGCGATCTGGGCGCCCATGACGCCGGCGCCGAGCACGGCGACTTTCCTGACGATGAAATTTGACATTCGGTTCTCCCCTTAGAAAAGTTCGGCTTCGAGTTCGAGCAGCGACTTGGCGCCGGACCGCGCCTGGCGGATCAGCATCGCGGTCTCGGGCAGCAGGCGCGCAAAGTAGAAGCGCGCCGTCGCCAGCTTGGCCTTGTAGAAGCCGTCGCCGGAATCGAGCTTCGCCAGCGCGATCTTGGCCATGCGGGCGAAGAAGTAGGCATAGACCAGGTGGCCGACTACCCGCAGGTAGGGCACGGCGGCGGCGCCGACCTCATCCTGGTTCTGGAAGGCCTTCATGCCGATTTCCATGGTCAGCTTGCTCAGCTTGTCGCCGAGGTCGGCCAGCGGGGTGACGAACTCGTTCAGCGCCTCGTCGGTGCCATTCTCCTCGACGAAGGCCTGCACCAGCGCGCCGAACTTCTTCAGCTTGGCGCCGTTGTCCATCAGCACCTTGCGCCCCAGCAGGTCGAGAGCCTGGATCGTGTTGGTACCCTCGTAGATCATGTTGATGCGGGCATCGCGGACATACTGTTCGACGCCGGTGGCGCGAATGAAGCCGGAACCGCCATGGACCTGCAGGCTCTCGGAGGTCGCGATCCAGCCATTGTCGGTCATGAAGGCCTTGACGATCGGCGTCAGCAGGGCGACCAGTTCGGCCGATTCCTTGCGCACGGCTTCGTCGGGATGGCTCAGTTCGCGGTCGATCAGCAGGGCGACGAAGGAGGAAAAGGCGCGCCCGCCCTCGGCGTAGGCCCGGGCGGTAAGCAGCATGCGCCGCACGTCGGGATGGACGATGATCGGGTCGGCCGGCTGGTCCGGGGCCTTGGGCCCCGACAGGCTGCGCATCTGCAGGCGCTCCCTGGCGTAGGCCGCGGCCTGCTGGTAGGCCACTTCGGTCAGGCCCAGCGACTGCATGCCGACGCCCAGGCGCGCGGCGTTCATCATCACGAACATGGCGTTGAGGCCCTTGTGCGGCTGGCCGATGAGCCAGCCCGTGGCCTCGTCGAGGTTCATCTGGCAGGTGGCGTTGCCGTGGATGCCCATCTTTTCCTCGAGCGCGCCGCAGGTAATGGCGTTGCGGGCGCCGAGGCTGCCGTCCGCGTTGGGAATGAACTTCGGCACCAGGAACAGCGAAATGCCCTTGGTACCGAGAGGCGCGTCGGGCAGGCGGGCCAGCACCAGGTGGATGATGTTCTCCGCCATGTCGTGTTCGCCGGCGGAGATGAAGATCTTGCCGCCGCTGATGCTGTAGGCGCCATCGGCCCGGGGCACGGCGCGCGAGCGCAACAGGCCGAGGTCGGTGCCACAATGCGGTTCGGTCAGGCACATGGTGCCCGTCCATTGCCCCGACACCAGTTTCGGCAGGTAGAGCGCCTTCTGCTCCGGGGTGCCGTGCTCGTGCAGGCACTCGTAGGCTCCGTGCGACAGGCCGGGGTACATGTACCAGGCCTGGTTGGCGGAGTTGAGCATCTCCGACAGGGAGTTGTAGACGACGATGGGCAAGCCCTGGCCGCCGAACTCCGGATCGCAGGTCAGGGATGGCCAGCCGCCTTCGACGAACTGGCGGTAAGCCTCCTTGAAGCCGGGCGGGGTGGTGACCTCGTGGCTTGCGGCATCGAGGCGGCAGCCGGCGTGGTCGCCGACGTGGTTGAGCGGAAAGAGCACTTCGGCGGTGAACTTGCCGCCCTCTTCCAGGATTTGGTTGATGGTGTCGGCATCGACCTCGGCGTGGGCCGGCATGGCCTTGAGTTCGGTGGTGACGTCGAGCAGTTCGTGAAGCACGAATTGCATGTCGCGCAGCGGGGCGGCGTAGTGGCCCATGGCGTTCTCCTCAGATTATTCGCGGGCAGCAGCCGTTTGAACGGCCGTTTCAAACAAACGTTTTAATAGTAGCGCAGATTGTCCGCGGCGTGTAGTCGCACGCCTCTAATTCAGAAAGGAAATGCCCGAGTCGCGGAAGCTCAGCGCAGGAAGTTGCGGCTGATGTCGCGGAACAGTTCGGAATCGGCCTTGCGCAGCCACTCGAAGGCCACCATCTCGCGGCTGACAATCACGGCCCCGGCCTGGCGCATGCGGTCCAGCGCCAGCGCCTTGTCGGACTCGCGACGGGATCCAACCGCCTCCTCGACGACGAAGACCTGTCGTCCCGTATCGAGCAGTTCCAGCACCGTCTGCATCACGCAGACGTGGGATTCCATGCCGCAGACCACGATCTGCGGATGCGCGTCGGCCGCGGCAAAGCCGTGGCAACCGCCGGCCACGGCGGAAAAATGCAGCTTGCCGGCGATGCAGCCGGGCGGCAGTTCCGCGGCGATGAGCGGATGGGTCGGCCCCAGCCCCTGCGGATACTGCTCGCAGGCCAGCACCGGCACGCCAATGCGACGGGCGACGCGGATCAGCCAGACGGCATGGTCCAGCAAGGCCTGCCAGCCCGATATCGCCGGCACCAGCCTGCCCTGGATGTCGATCACAAACAGCGCGGATTGTTTCGCATCGATCAGCATGAGGCCTCCCAGGCGGCGATGAATTCCTTCCAGTGCGGCAGTTCGGTGGCGGCCAGCGCGCCCTTCACCAGGGCCAGTTCAGCGTCGTGCTCTGCCTTGCTGAGCACACCGCGCATCATCTGGAAGCGCAGGAAGACAAGAAAGGTATTGACCACGTCGGTTTCGCAGTAGTCACGGATTTCGGCGATGCGGCCTTCCTGCCAGGCGCCCCAGACCGCCGATCCATCCATGCCGAGCTTGCCGGGCAGTCCCATCAGGCGGGCCAGCTGGTCGAGCGGCGCGGCTCCGCGCGGCTGGTACATGGCCAGCAGGTCCATCAGGTCGGTATGGCGCATGTGGTAACGGCTGATGTAGTTGTTCCACTTGAAGTCGCGCGAATCGCGGTAATCGCCCTCGCCCATGTCCCAGTAGCGCGGCGCGGTGACGCCGTGGATCAGGCCGCGGTAGTGCAGCACCGGCAGATCGAAGCCGCCGCCGTTCCACGACACCAGCTGGGGGGTGAATTTTTCGACGCCGTCGAAGAAGCGCTGGATGATCTCGCCCTCGCCCGACTTCGGTTCGGCCAGCGACCAGACCTTGAAGCCCCCATCGTCACCATGGCTGCGCAGCGCGCAGGAGATCACGACGATGCGCTGCAGGTGCAGGGGCAGGAAATCGCTGCCGTTCTTCGCCCGCTGACGCTGGAAGGCGAACTCCGCGACTTCCGCATCGCCCAATTCGGCCGGCAGCTCATGCAGCGTGCGCAGTCCTGCTACGTCGGGAATGCTTTCGATGTCGAAGACGAGGATCGGGGTCATGGGCAGGATTCGGTCTCGGGCGTCGCGCGCCGCAGAAGTCGGCGCTGGCGGTACGGCGATTCTATAATCCCTGCCCATGGCGGATGAGGAAAAAGAGGCGGACGGTCGCCAGGGCATACAGTCGATCGAGGTCGGTGTTCCCCTGCTGCAGGCGCTGGCCGACCACGGCGCGCCGATGATGCTGCGCGACCTCGCCCTGCGCACCGGCATGCCCGCCGCCAAGGCCCACCGCTACCTGGTCAGCCTGGTTCGCACCGGGCTGGTCAGCCAGGAGGCGCATTCGGGTCGCTACGACCTCGGCCACTTCGCGCTGGAACTGGGGCTGGCAAGCCTGGCCCGGCTGGACGCCGTGCGCGCCGCCGGTCCCGTGCTCGACGCCCTGGGCGAAGAAATCGGCGAAACCGTGGCGCTGGCGATCTGGGGCAACATGGGACCGACCATCGTACGCTGGGTCGAGTCGCGGCGGCCGATCAACGTCAACCTGCGCACCGGATCGGTCATGCCACTGCTGAATTCCGCGATCGGCCTGTGTTTCGTCACTTTCCTCGACTCGCCCCAGTTGCGCTTGCGGATCGAGGAGGAACTGCGCATCAACGCCGCAGGCCCGGAAAAACGCAGCCCCTGCAACCGCAAGGAGCTCGATGCACTGGTCGCCGAAGCCCGCCAGCATGGCATGAGCCGTGCGGTCGGCTCCGTCCTGCCGGGAATCAATGCCTTCTGCGCCCCGATCTTCGACCATGAAGGACGGATGGTGCTGGCCATTACCGGGCTGGGGCCGGCAGGACTGTTCCCCCCGGCCTGGAGTGGCAGCATTCCGCGCGCGATTGCGGCGGCGGCACTCGACGTGTCGCGCCGCTTGGGATGGCATCCGCCCGCGGAACGCCAGTCCTGAAACCGCGGCACGCGGATGCCAGGCCGGGCGATGTTTGATCGAGATCAATCCAGGCCTGGATTTCGGCCGGCCTAGTACTTTCGCCGGATTCCCTTTTGCGCCGGAAAAGTGCATCTTGCGGCAATCGGAGCGGAGGGAACCGGCTCCGACGGCCAATTCAGGGAAGCAGCCATCATGCGTAAATCGTACTTCGTGTTCCTTGCGCTGTTCGCGGCGTCGACAACCGCCTTCCCCCAGTCGATGATCCCCGCACTCGACGCACCAGGCGTGCGCGGCGAATACGCGCGCGCCGAGAAGAAGAAGTCCGAAGCGCGCTTCGACGCCATGGACACAGACAAGGATGGAAAGCTTTCCCCGGGCGAAGTCGCGGGCAAGTCAGACTACCTGGCGAAAAACTTCGTCAAGCTCGACGCCGACAAGGATGGCTTCCTCAACTGGGAAGAGTTCCTCGGCCACAAGCGCTGGCCGCGCTGACCGTCGCGGCCGCGACGGCCGGCCTTCTCAGGCGGCGGCGAGCGCGCGCTGGATCCGGGTATCGGCTTCGGCCGCCAATGCCGTGAGTTGCTGATCGCCGAGGATGCGCATCATTCCCGAGGGGGCCGCGAACTCCAGGGAGACCTTTCCGGGAGCGGTCTCGCGGACCACGGCATTGCAGGGCAAGAGGCTGGCGACATCGGAGTTGGCGGTATAGGCCTCGTAGGCCAGGTTCGGATTGCAGGCGCCGAGGATCACCGTCGGCACGATGTCCTTGCCGGTCTTTTCCTTGATCTTGTGATGCATGTCGATGCGCGTCAGGATGCCGAAGCCTTCGGCCGCCAGGGCCTTGGTCGCACGGTCGATGGCGCCGTCCATGTTGTCCGCGATCTCGCGCTTGAAGTTGATGCCGCTCATGTCAGAATCCTCGCAAATGGTTGGAAAGAAAAAGCCCCGAGTTTATCCGATGGGGACTCCGCGCCGAATCATCGCCGGGCGACCGGTACCGTGGTGAGCCCCAGGCTCTTCCATGCCTGCATGCCACCGCGATACCACTTCAGCTTGTGCGCCGGGTAGCCCAGTGCCAGCAACTGCCTGATGTTGGTCGGCGACTGGCCGCACCAGGAACCGTTGCAGTAGAACACCAGGGTCTTCGCGTTCTCGAAGTTCCACAGCGGTCCGGCGCGGCCGGCGCCGAATTGCAGGCTGAGGATTTCGGCAATCGCCTCGGCATCGGCCTGCGCCGGGTGCAGGCGGGTCCAGGGCAGGTGGATCGCGCCCGGGATGATGCCGGAGCGCTCGAGCCATTCGTCATCGCGCGAATCGAGCACCAGCACGCCCTCGTCGCGCAGGGTGATGCGCCTGAGGTAGTCCAGGAGTTCCAGTTCGCCGAGTGTCTCGACGCCGGGGGCAAGCTGCATGGGCTGCAGGCAATAGGGCGGGCAGGGGCGCGAAGTAAGGGCGAAGTCGGGTTCGATCTGGTTGAAGTTGTCCGGGTCACGCTGGATGCGTACCAGACGACCGTCGTGCATGACGTCGAGCCAGGGCTGCTGCGTGGTGATGCCCACCGGCTTGTCGGCCGCCGCCGCGGCCATCGCCAGCAGCACGCCGCCAACGGCAAGAACATTGCGCATGGTCGTTTGCCCCCTGTCTTTGCACGAGGGCACAGTGTAGCGCCCAATCGTCGGCGGCATCGAGGCGATCACCCGATTGACGCCGGGAAGGGTAGCCGGCGATACTTGCCCGGCCCCCACCCGTTCGGAAGAATCGATGCGCCGCGCCCTTGCCCGCCTGCTGCCGCTACTCGCCGCCATCCTGCTGTTGCAGGCCTGCAGCGCGGTACGTCTGGGCTACGGCAATGCCGACAGCCTGGCGCGCTGGTGGATGGACCAGTACCTCGACTTCACGCCCGAGCAGGAAAGCCTGGTGCGTGAGCGGCTGAGACGCCTGCACGCCTGGCACCGACAGACCCAGCTG
>JALHNN010000150.1 GCA_022843505.1 Sulfuritalea sp. | reverse complement strand
GAAGGCCAGGTGCTCACCGCGCCCGAAGGCAATGCCTGGCTGGCCCGCGGCCTGGCGCGCGCGGCGGCGGGACGGGTGCTGCCCGAGGCACTGGTCTTCCGCGTCGGGCAGGGAAAGCAGGACAGCCGCATCGACGTCTACCTCGCCGCCGAGCGGCGCAGCATCCGCATCCTGGCCCGCGAGCTGATCTGGGCAGCCCCCCTGTTCCTCGTCCCGCGCGTCTTCACCGCGCCGCCGCGGCAATGGCTGGAAGCGCTGCAAGGCACGGAGTACGCGCCCTGGGCAGTCGCCACCCTGACGCTCAGCGAGGCTCCCGGCACCCGCGCCGGCCAGCCCCTGGCCTGGGACAACGTGCTTCATGACAGCGCCGCGCTGGGCTATGTCGTCGCCACCCACCAGCAACTGCGCTACGCCCCCGGGCCGACCGTGATCAGCTGGTATCGCGCCCTGCACGAGGAATCGGCGTCCCATCCGCGCCGACTTTCATGGTCCCGCGAGGACTGGGCGCGCGAAGTACTGGACGACCTCTCGCGGCCCCACCCCGAGATCCGCGAGCTGGTGACGCGGCTCGATGTGCACCGTCATGCCCACGCCATGGTCCGTCCCCTGCCCGGGCGCCTGTGGAGCGGCGCGCGGCAGGTCTTCGAGCCGGGCCGGGCCGGGCTGCAGTTCGCCCACGCCGACGTCTCCGGCCTGTCGCTGTTCGAAGAGGCCAATTACCGCGGCGTGCTGGCCGCCGAGCGCACGCTGCGCCGGCTCGGCGTATCCTTCGCTACCTCGCTATGAACGGCCTGCACATCCTTGCCGAGTTCCACGCCTGCGGCGGCGACCGCCGCCTGCTGCTCGACTCCGACGCGCTCGCGGCGCTGTGCCGGCGCGCCTGCGTCGAGGCCGGCCTCGAAGTCGTCGCCGCGGCCTTCCACCAGTTTCCCGACGCCGGCGCCACCGGCGCCCTGGTGCTGGCGGAATCGCATCTCGCCGTGCATACCTGGCCGGAGCTGGACGCCGTCACGCTCGACCTTTACGTCTGCAACCACAGCCGGGATAATCGCGCCGCGGCGGAAACGGCCTTCGCCGCGCTGCGGCTTGCCCTGCAGCCGCAGCGCATCGTGCGCCGCGACATCACGCGCGGCGCGATCCAGGCCGCAACAAGCGCGCTCACCGACTAGGACACCATGGCTTTGCGGCTGATCTTCTTCCTGCTGGTTCTTGCCAACCTGGTCTTCTTCGCCTGGGCCCAGGGGTACTTCGGCGCCGCCGACCCCAATCGCGAGCCGGACCGCCTGGGCCAGCAGCTGCAGCCGGAAAAACTGCGCCTGATCCCGTCCGACGGGCCGACACCGGCCGCGGCGGCGGCCCCGACACCGGCGGTCGCGGTGGTGGACATCGCCTGCCGCATCGTCGGCGGCCTCAGCATGGTCAATGCCGAAGCGCTGAAGGCGGCCGCGCTGGCCGCCGGCGCCGAAGCCCAGCTGATGCCGCAGGTGGAGCCGACGCTCCATTTCATCGTCATCAGCGAGCTGCCCAATGCCGCGGCGGCGGAAAAAAAGGCGGCGGAGCTCAAGCGCTTCGGCGTCGTCGAGCAGGAAACCGTGGCGCTCGACGGCGGCCGCATGGAGATCGTGCTCGGGCGCCTGCCCACCGAGGCGGCGGCGCGCGAAGCGCTGGCGGCGCTGAACAAGCGCGGCATCAAGTCGGCGCGCATCGACGCCCGCGACCAGCCCCCGACCCGGGCCCGCGTCGAGCTGCGCGGCACCCCCGACAGGCTGCTGCAGGGCCTGCCGCAACTGATCGCGCCCTACGCCGACGCCGCGGTAACGCAATGCCCGCGGTGAGCTTCGTCGTCGGGCTGACCGGCGGCATCGGCAGCGGCAAGAGCGCGGCCGCCGATCTGTTCGCCGCGCGCGGCATCGCGGTCATCGACACCGACGCCATCGCCCACGAACTGACCGCGCCCGGCGGCGGGGCCATGCCGGCGATCCGCGCCGAATTCGGCGACGGCGTCATTGCGCCCGAGGGCGCGCTCGACCGCGCGGCGATGCGCAACATCGTCTTCGCCGACCCCTCGGCCAGGAAGCGCCTGGAAGCCATCCTGCATCCCTTGATCCGCAGCGAGAGCGAGCGCCGTCTTGCCGGCGCCGACTCTCCCTATGCCATCCTGATGGTGCCGCTGCTGGTCGAATCCGGCGACTACCGCAAGCGCGTCGATCGGGTGGCGGTGGTCGACTGCCGCGAGGAAACCCAGATTGCCCGCGTCATGCAGCGCAACGGCCTGACGCGGCCCGAAGTGGAGCGCATCCTGGCCGCCCAGGCGACGCGCGCCGAGCGCCTCGCCGCCGCCGACGATGTCATCGACAATGACGGTGCGCTGGCCGAACTGGCGCCCCGCATCGAGCAGCTGCATGCGGATTATTTGGCCGCGGCGAGGCGGATCGGTTGAGATTTGCACCCAAATGGGTCACAATCCCGTGAATTTTCCCCATCTGGCCGGCGTGTGATCACTTACGAATACCCTCTCAGCGAGCGCGTTCGCACGCTATTGAGACTCGAGGACCTGTTCGACAAGATCGCCCATTTCGCATCCGCGGAGGGGGCCATGGAGCATCACGTCGCGCTGGTGACGCTGTTCGAGATCCTCGAAGTCGCCGGCCGCGCCGAACTCAAGTTCGACCTGGTGCAGGAACTCGAACGCCAGCGCCAGATCCTGCTGTCCTTCCGCAACAACCCCGAGATTTCCGAGCAGGCGCTGTCCGGCGCGCTCTACGAGATCGAGCAGGCCAGCGCGCTGCTGCTGGCGATGCAGGGCAAGATCGGCCACTACCTGCGCGAGAACGAATGGCTGATGGCCATCAAGAACCGCGCCGCGATTCCCGGCGGCGTCTGCGAATTCGACCTGCCCGGCTACCACTACTGGCGTCATCGCGATTCGGCCCTGCGCCGGCAGGACATCGACGGCTGGATCGCGCCCATGCTGCCGATCCGCGCCGGGCTGGCGATCGTGCTGCGCCTGCTGCGCGCCTCGGGCCGCGCCGAAACACAGGTGGCCCCGCGCGGCGCCTTCCAGCTGATGCTGGGCGGCCGCAGCGCGCAGCTGATCCGGCTCAAGACGAGTTCGGCCGAGCCCTGCCTGCCCGAGATCTCGGCCGGCAAGTTCGCCATCAACATCCGCTTCCTGCGTCCCGACATGGACCAGCGCCCGCGCCAGATCGATTCCACGGTGAACTTCGAACTCACGCTGTGCAACCTGTAAGTCCCGCTGCACCCCGCATCGTTTCCTGTCCCGCCTGCGGCAAACCCGTCGAATGGGTGGCCGCGAACAAGCATCGGCCGTTCTGCTCGGCGCGCTGCAAGGGCCTCGACCTTGGCGCCTGGGCCTCCGACCAGTACCGCGTGGCGGCCAAGGATGAACCCAAGCCCGACGAGTCGGGAGAGTAGCTAGGCCCAGGCGGCGCGGATCGCCGCGATGCCATGCGCTCCGGCGCGTTGCGCGGCATCGAGGTCGGCGCGGCTAAGGCCGCCCAACGCAAAAGTCGGCAGTGGCGGCACGGCGAGCGCCGCCGCCAAACCATCCCAGCCGATGCCGGCGACGCCCGGGTGGCTGGCGGTCGCCCGCACCGGGCCCATCACCGCAAAATCGCATCCCAGCGCCGCCGCCCGGTCCAGCTCCGCCGCCGCATGGCAGGAGGCCGCGACCAGAGGAAACTCGGGGCGCCGATCCAGCGCCGCGAGATCGCGCGCCGGCAGGTGCACGCCGTCGGCGCCGGCGGCTTCCGCCAGACCGGCATCGCCATTGACCAGCACCCGCGCGCCGTACTGGTGGCAAAGATCGACCGCCGCATGCACAAAGGCGGCGCGGCGCGGCGCATCCAGTTCCGGTTCGCGCAACTGCACCAGCCGCAGGCCGGCTTCCAGCGCGCGCACCAGGGCGAACAGCTGGGCGTCGATGCCGATTTCACCGGCGTGGCTGATGGCGTAGAAGTCGGGCAGGGCCAGCGCCGCCAGCACCGGCGCGTTGGCCGGCAGCATGGGCGACACCGTCAGCGCATCGGCGCGCTGCCAGGCCAGCGCGCTATGCACATGGTCATGCAACTCCCCGCACCAGTCGCGGACGCGAAAGAAGTTCAGCCGCACGTGGGCGTGTTCGTAGGCATGCTCGCGGCGCAGCCAGGGGTCGGCGCGCGTCACGCCGATGCCCAGCTCTTCGCCGAGTTCGCGCAGCAGGGCGGCGTGCGCTGTTTCGCCGGGCTCGACCTTGCCGCCGGGGAATTCCCAGTAGCCGGGATAGAACGTGCCCGGCGCGCGCTGGCCGAGCAGGGATTCCATGCCGCCATCGGCTGCCCGCCGCTCGATGACGGCGGCGGCGACTTCGGTGAGTTTCACTTGGTGGCGGGCGAGGCCGGCTTCCTCTTCGCATGCCGCCCCGCGTAGTCGCGGGCGAACTGCCAGGCGACGCGGCCGCTGCGCGAACCGCGCATCAGCGTCCATTGCAGGGCCTCGCCGCGCGCGGCCTCGATCTGCTGCGGCGACATGCCGAACTCGGCCAGCCAGTGGGCGCAGATTTCCAGATAGTGGTCCTGGCCGAAGGGATAGAAGGACAGCCACAGACCGAAGCGCTCGGACAGCGAGACCTTCTCCTCGGTGGTCTCGCCGGGGTGGATGTCGCCGTTGGCATCGTGCTTGGCTTCGAGGTTCTCCGCCATCTTTTCCGGCATCAGGTGGCGGCGGTTGGAGGTCGCATACACCAGCAGGTTGTCGGGCATGCCGGTGATCGAGCCGTCGAGGATGCTTTTCATCGCCTTGTAGCCCGGCTCGCCCGACTCGAAGGACAGGTCGTCGCAGAAGATGATGAAGCGCTCGCGGCGGCCGGCGATGAGCTCGACCACCTCCGGCAGGTGCACCAGCTCGTCCTTGTCCACCTCGATCAGGCGCAGGCCCCTGGCGGCAAACCGGTTCAGCACCGCCTTGACCAGCGAGCTCTTGCCGGTGCCGCGCGCGCCGGTCAGCAACACGTTGTTGGCGCTGCGCCCCTGCACGAACTGTTTGGTGTTCTGGGCGATGCGCTGCTTCTGGTCGTCCACGCCCTGCAGGTCCTCGAAGCGGATGCGATGCGGCTGCTTCACCGCCTCCAGCCAGCCGCGCCCGCCACGCGTCCGCCAGCGGAAAGCCGTTGCCGACCAGTCGGTCGGCGGCAGCGGCGGCGGCAATACGGCTTCGATGCGATCGAAGAGGGCGTCGAGGCGGTCGATCAGGGGCGCCACGGCGCGCTGGAGGTCAGTCATTGCGGTCTCGGACATCGGTTAAGCTTGCGGGCTCTTGCTGTCGGCGCACTTTAGCAGATTCATGTTCCGCTCCTTTCCCGCATTCCTTGGCCTGCTGGCGCTTGCCGGCTGTTCGCAACTGCCGCCCCAGGCGCCGGCGACCCCAACGCCGCCCGCCAGTTGCCCGGCGCCGCAAACCTGTCCCGCCTGCCCGGTCTGCCCCACGGTCGAACCGCCCAAGCCGGCGGAAAAGCCGCTGCAGGCCGCCGACTGGAACGAGTTGCCGGGCTGGACCGCGGACGATCCGTCACCGGCCTTCACCGCCTTCATCGCCAGTTGCCGCAGCCTCGAACGCCAGGCACACTGGAAACCGGTGTGCGCTTCCGCCCGCGATCTCACCGACACCACGACCGGCGCATTGCGCGCCTGGTTCGAAAGCACGTTCCAGCCCTGGGCGCTGGTCAACCCCGACGGCTCGCGCAACGGCCTGATCACCGGCTATTACGAACCGATACTCAAGGGCAGCCGCCAGCGCAGCAAGGCCTTTCCCATTCCGGTGTTCGGTCCGCCCGAGGACATGATCGTCGTCGAGCTGGCCGAGCTCTACCCCGAGCTCAAGCACCTGCGCCTGCGCGGACGCATTGAAGGACGCAAGCTGGTTCCCTACTATTCCCGTGCCGAATGGACTCCGCAGGAGAGCAAGCGCTCACCAGAGGCGCTGCTGTGGATCGACGACCCGATCGATCTCTTCTTCATGCAGATCCAGGGTTCGGGCCAGGTGCAGCTGGCCGACGGCAGCCGCGTGCGCCTGAACTACGCCGACCAGAACGGCCACCCGTATCGCTCGATCGGCCGCTGGCTGATCGATCGCGGCGAAATGAAGGCCGAGCAGGCCTCGATGCAGAACATCAAGGCCTGGGCCAAGGCCAACCCCTCGCGCCTGACCGAGATGCTCAATGCCAACCCGAGCCTGGTCTTCTTCCGCGAACTGCCGGTGGAAGGCAGCGGGCCGCAAGGGGCCATGGGCCTGCCGCTGACGCCGGAACGCTCGCTCGCCGTCGACCCCCGCCATGTGCCGCTCGGTGCGCCGATCTGGCTTGCCACCACGAGGCCCAACACGGAGCAGACGCTCACTCGCCTGATGCTGGCGCAGGACACGGGCGGCGCCATCCGCGGCGTGGTGCGCGGCGATTTCTACTGGGGCAGCGGCGCGGAGGCCGGCAACCAGGCCGGCAAGATGCGCCAGCAGGGACGCCTATGGGTGTTGCTGCCGCGCGGCTACCAGCCGCCCGGCAGCTAGAGCTTGCCGGCGCCGGCCGCTTCGCCGTGGTGCCAGCGCCGACTCCCAACCCGGTAGTAATCACCAATATGGTGCAGCAGGCGCCGTTATTGCACCGGGCTAGTGCAAGCGGAATGGCTCCCCGATGGTACGC
>JALHNN010000149.1:4028-6735 GCA_022843505.1 Sulfuritalea sp. | reverse complement strand
TCAATCGCCCTGCGCAACCTGCTGATCCTGCTCGGCGGCCTGGTGATGCTGTTCACCACCAACCTCAAGCTGACCCTGCTGGTGCTCGGCGGCGTGCCGCTGGTGGTGACGCCCATCGTGCTCTTCGGCCGGCGCGTGCGGCGCTTCGCGCGCATCAGCCAGGATCGCGTGGCGGATCTGGGCAACCGCATCGACGAGACCATCCACGAGATCCGCATCGTCCAGGCCTACGGCCACGAGGCCGCCGACCGGCGCGAATTCGCCGGCCTCATCGAGCGCGGCTTCGACACCGCCCTGGCGCGCATCCGCAATCGCGCCACCCTGGTGGCCGTGGTGCTGGTGCTGGTGTTCGGCGCCATTTCGCTGATCCTCTGGGTCGGCGGCCACGACGTGCTGGCGGGGCAGATCACGCCGGGGCAGCTCTCGGCCTTCGTCTTCTACGCGGCGCTGGTCGGCGGTTCGGTCGGCGCGCTGTCGGAATCCTGGGGCGACCTGCAGCGCGCGGCGGGCGCCACCGAGAGGCTGCTCGAACTGCTCGAGGCGCGGCCCGATGTCGCCATACCGCCAGCGCCGACTCCTTTGCCGGCGCGTCCGCGCGGCGAGATCGCCTTCGAGGGGGTCGGCTTTCGCTATCCCTCGCGCCCGGATACACCGGCCCTGCAAGACTTCAACCTGACGGTGGCCTCGGGCGAGACCGTGGCCCTGGTCGGCCCCTCCGGCGCCGGCAAGACCACGGTGTTCCAGCTGCTGCTGCGCTTCTACGATCCGCAATCGGGGCGCTTGCGGCTCGACGGCGTGCCGCTGGCCGAGGCCGATCCGCTGGCAGTGCGCCGCGCCATCGCCCTGGTGCCTCAGGAAGCGGTGATCTTCGCCACCAGCGTGCTGGAAAACGTGCGCTACGCCCGGCCCGACGCCGGGGTCGAGGAGGTGCGCGCGGCATGCGCCGCGGCCTATGCCGATGACTTCGTCGCGCAACTGCCGCAGGGCTACGACACCGACCTCGGCGAGCGCGGCGTGCGGCTCTCGGGCGGCCAGCGCCAGCGCATCGCCATTGCCCGCGCCCTGCTGGCCGACCGGCCCATCCTGCTGCTCGACGAGGCAACCTCGGCGCTCGACGCCGAAAGCGAGCGTCTGGTGCAGGCCGCCCTCGAAGGCCTGATGCAGAATCGCACCACCCTGGTCATCGCCCACCGCCTCGCCACGGTGCAGCGCGCCGACCGCATCGTGGTCATGGACCAGGGGCGCATCGTCGAGACCGGCAGCCACGCCGAGCTGCTGCGGCAGGACGGCCTCTATGCCCACCTGGCGCGGCTGCAGTTCGCCGCCTGATGGCCATGGATGATCTGGCCGAGCTGTACGTCCGCGCCGCGCGCCTGATCGACGACGCCGACGCCATCGTCATCTGTGCCGGCGCCGGCATGGGTGTGGATTCCGGCCTGCCGGATTTTCGCGGCCCCGAGGGTTTCTGGAAGGCCTACCCGGCGCTGGGCAGGGCGCGCATCCGCTTCGAGGAGATCGCCTCGCCGGCGGCCTTCCATGCCGATGCGGCACTCGCCTGGGGCTTCTACGGCCATCGCCTGAATCTTTACCGGGCGACCGTGCCGCATGAGGGTTTCCACCGGCTGCGCGAGTTGGCGGCCAGCATGCCGCGCGGTGGCTTCGTATATACCAGCAACGTCGACGGCCAGTTCCAGCGTGCCGGCTTCGCCGAGGCCGGGGTCGCCGAATGCCACGGCTCCATCCACCACCTGCAGTGCCTGGCGCGCTGCACCGATGCGATCTGGAGCGCCGCCGACCTGGCGCCCGAGGTCGATGCGGAAAGCTGCCGCCTCACCTCGGCCATGCCGCGCTGCCCGAACTGCGGCGCGCTGGCGCGCCCGGCAATCCTGATGTTCAACGACTGGGACTGGGCCGAGGGCCGCACCCGGGTGCAGCTGGCCAGGCTGCAGGACTGGCGCCGCCGCGTGGAGCGCCCGGTCGCTATCGAGATCGGTGCCGGCAGCGCCATCGCCACGGTGCGCGCCTTCGCCCACGGCCTCGACGCGCCGCTGATCCGCATCAATCCGACCGAATGGCAGGTGCCGCGTGCGCGCGACGTCGGACTTGCGGTCGGCGCCAGGGATGGAATCGCGGCGATCGCCGCCGCACTCGGCCCGCTGGTTCCTGCGTTGTCGCCGCGGCAGGTCTTGCCGACCTAGCCCCTGAGATTTTCGAGGGTGAAGGGAAGTCGGCCGGGATACCTGCCGGTGGCGGCGCCGATGGCATTTGCCACCGCCGGTGCCAGCGGCGGCACGGGCGGCTCGCCGATGCCGGTGGGATCCGCTTGCGAGGGCACGATGTGCACCTCGACCTTCGGCATCTCGTTGATGCGCAGGATCGGATAGGCGTCGAAATTGCCCGCCGTCACCACGCCGTCCTTGACCGTGATCTCGCCGTACAGCGCCGCCGACAGCGCGAAGCCGACCGAACCCTCGACCTGGGACCGCACGTTGTCCGGATTCACGGCGATGCCGCAGTCGACGGCGCAGACCACGCGGTCGACCTTCAGCGTGCCGTCTGCGGCCACCGTCACCTCGGCCACCTGCGCCACGTAGGAGCGGAAGGACTCATGCACGGCGACGCCGCGGCCGCGCCGCGTGCCCGCCTTGCCCGGTGCCAGCGGCTTGTCCCAGCCGGCCTTTTCCGCCGCCAGGCGCAGCACGGCGGC
>JALHNN010000149.1:626-4018 GCA_022843505.1 Sulfuritalea sp. | reverse complement strand
CGTGGCGTGGATGCTTGGACAGCAGTTCCAGGCGCAGCGCCACCGGGTCCTTGCCCATGGCCTTGGCCGCCTGGTCGAGGAAGACCTCGGTCGAGTAGGCGGTGTGCGAGGAACCCACCGAGCGCCACCACAGCACCGGCACGGGAATGTCCTCGGGCGAATGCAGGTCGACGCGCATGTTCGGAATGGCGTAGGGCAGGTTGGCGGCGCCCTCGACCGAAACCGCGTCGATGCCGTCCTTGACCATGGCCTCGAAGGGCGAACCCTTGAGGATGGACTGGCCGACCAGTCGGTGGCGCCAGCCGGCGAGCCGGCCCTCGGCATCGATCGCGGCTTCCAGCGCATGGTGGAACAGCGGTCGATAGTAGCCACCGCGCATGTCGTCCTCGCGCAGCCAGACCAGCTTCACCGGCGCGCGGCCGTTGATGGCTTTGACGATATTCGCCGCCTCGACCACGTAGTCCGACTTGGTGTTGGCGCGGCGGCCGAAGCTGCCGCCGGCGTAGAGCATGTTGATCTTCACCTGTTCGGCCTTGATGCCGAACACGCCGGCCAGGGCGTACTGGTCGCCGGTGTGCAGTTGCTCGCCGTTCCAGACCTCGCAACCCTCGGCCGTGCGCCGCACGACGCAGTTCATCGGCTCCATCGCCGCGTGGGCGAGGTAGGGGAAGTCGAACTCGGCGCGGATGACCTTCGCGGCCTTGGCGAAGGCCGCATCGACGTCGCCCGCCGCATGTGCCACCAGCCCCGGCTTCTTCGCCAGCTCCCGGTACTTCGCCAGAATCTCGTCGGTGCCGAGCTTGAAGGCCTTGGCTTCGTCCCAATCGACTTTGAGCGCATCGCGCCCCTTCTTTGCCGACCAGGTGTCGGTCGCCAGCACGGCCACACCCGAGGGAATCTGCACCACGTCGACCACGCCCTTGACGCGCTTCGCCGCCGCACCATCGAAGCCGCGCAGCACGGCGCCGAAGCGCGGTGGATGGGCGACAACCGCCACCAGCATGCCCGGTAGTTGCACGTCCTGGGTGAACAGCGCCTTGCCATTCACCTTGTCGGCGCTGTCCAGGCGCCGCGCGTGGCGGCCGACGAGGCGGAACTCGGAAGGCTTCTTCAGCGCCACGTCGATAAGCAGCTTCTCCTGCGCCGCCGCCTCGGCCAGTTCGCCGAAGCGCGCGCGGCGCTTCGAGGCGGCGTGCATGACCACGCCATCGCTCACCGTGATCTCGGCTTCCGTTACCTTCCAGCGCTTGGCCGCCGCGGCCACCAGCATGGCGCGCGCGGTGGCGCCGGCGGCGCGCAACTGACCCCATGAATTGGCGATCGCGGTGCTACCGCCGGTGCCCTGTGCCGGGCCCCAGAACAGGTTGTTGTAGCGGCTGGCGTCGGCCGGCGCGCCCTCGACGCGCACCGTCTTCCAGTCGGCGTCGAGTTCCTCGGCGAGTATCGTTGCCAATCCCGTGTAGGTACCCTGACCCATTTCGAGGTGTTGCGAAATCACCGTCACGCTGTCGTCGCTGCCGATGCGCAGGAAGGCGTTGAAGCCGAAAGTCGGCGCTGGCGCCACGGCGGTTTTGGCCAGCGCGGCCGGCCCCAGTGGCGCGGAAATGAAAAAGCCCAGCGTCAGTCCGCCGACGCCCTGCAGGAAGCCGCGGCGGCTCAGGTTTTCGATGGCAGGCCCGTTCATGCCAGCTTCTCCTTGCCGAGCTTGCGCGCCGCCTCGTGGATCGCGGCGCGGATGCGCTGGTAAGTCGCACAGCGACAGAGGTTGCCGCCCATCGCGTTGTCGATGTCGGCATCGCTCGGCTTGCGGTTCGTCGTCAGCAGGGCCACCGCGCTCATGATTTGTCCGGACTGGCAGTAGCCGCATTGCACGACGTCGAGCCTGCGCCAGGCCTCCTGCACGGTGCGCCCGACCTTGCCGGCGTCGATCGCCTCGATGGTGGTGACGTCGCGTCCGGCCACGGCCGACATCGGTGTAACGCAGGAACGCGTCGGCACGCCATCGACATGCACGGTGCAGGCGCCGCACAATGCCTGGCCGCAGCCGTACTTGGTGCCGGTGAGCTGCAAGGTATCGCGCAGCACCCAGAGCAGCGGTGTATCGGGGGCGACGTCGACCTGGCGAGCCTTGCCATTGACCTTTAGCGTGATCACGATTGCTCCTTTCGCAGACCGGAAAGCTGTGCGTCATTGTAGACGCTCTTGTTTGCCGGCTGGTTACAAGCGATCGGGCCGCCTTTGGTCATCGCCCATCGTCCGGAAAGGGTGCAGTCTGCGTGCCGCATTTTGGTCATGGACCAGGGGCGCATCGATCGGCGCCGGCAGCGGCGTCGCCACCGTGCGCGCCTTCGCCCATGGCCTCGACGCGCCGCTGATCCGCATCAATCCGAGCGGCTCCTGGCCGCGCCGGACGGGGATGACATCGCGCCCGACGATCAAGCGCCCGGCGCGGCGTGACTTCTCAGGCAACCTTGATCTGCCGCGCCGTCGCCTTGCCCGGCCGGGTCTTCGGCAACTCCACGCGCAGGACGCCGTCGGTATAGCTGGCTTTGGCCTTGTCGGCCAGCACCGGCGCCGACAGCGGAACCACGCGGCGGAAGCTGCCGTAGGCGCACTGCATGATCCGCCAGCGCCCGTCGGAGTTTTCGCTGGCGAAGCGCTTCTCGCCGCTCAGGACCAGGCTGTCGTCGACGATCTCGATCTTCATGTCGCGCTTTTCCATGCCGGGCACTTCAAGGCGAACGACCAGCCTTGCGTCGTCTTCGAACACTTCGCCGCCCAGCATCGACCAGCCGTTGGTGGGCCAGTACGCGGGGTCGTCGATGCGGTCGCGGGCGGGCAGGCGCGACTCGGGATTGGGCCGGAAGCGCGTCAGCGCGTTGGACGCGGATTCGCGCAGTTGCTGCCAGCCTTCCGCCACGGAATCGAGGAAGGATCCAAAGCCTTCCTTGATGGCTTCGAGTTTCATGGTAATCCTCCTTGGATGCGGGCCGCCCGCCGGGGCGGGCGCCAGCCCGGGTTTGGCTTCACTCCAGCCTGATCTCCACCTTGCGCGGCTGCGCATGGGCGGCCTTGGGAATTCGCAGCTTGAGCACGCCGCGATCGAACTCGGCGGCGACCTTTTCGGTGTCCAGCTCCTTCGACAGGGTGAACACCCGCCGGTAGCGGGAAGTCCCGACGTCGACATGCGTCGATTCCATGCCCTCGGGCAGTTTCAGGCTCACTTCACCCTCGATGGTGAGCGTGTCCGCGTCCACCTGCAGGTGCAGCTTGTCCTTGGGCACGCCGGGCAGGTCGGCATACAGGGTGATTCCCGACGCGTCTTCGATCACGTCGACGGGCGGCATCAGGTAAGCCTCGGCGGCGGCTTGGCGGTTGGTGCTGGCGGCGGC
>JALHNN010000149.1:0-616 GCA_022843505.1 Sulfuritalea sp. | reverse complement strand
GCTTTGTCGGTCATGATCCGGTCCTCCTGTCATTGAATGGAAATACGGCGTGGCTGGGCCGCGGCACGCCGGCGGATGCTGAGGTGCAGCACGCCGTCGCGGTAGCGCGCCTGCACCGACTCCGAATCGGCATCGTCGGGCAGGGTCAGCACCCGACGGAAGCGGCCGGCGAAGCGTTCGTCGATGTGGATGGTGGTCTTGGCATCCTGGGGCGGCAGGTCCGCCTTGCGTTCGCCGGTGATGGTCAGGACGCCCTTTTCGATCTGGACGTCGATCGCGGACGGATCCAGCCCGGGCGCGAAGGCGTAGATTTCGACGGATTCGGCGGTGCTGCCGATATTCAGCGCCGGAAAGCCGCCGCGGGCAAAGCCGCGGTTGCTCGGCGACATGTCATAGGACTGCTGCGCCGACTGCCGCAGATCGCGCTGCAGCCGGTCGAGTTCCGCGAAAAGGTCGCGGGGAAACAGGGTTCGATAGAGGATGGATTCCTCCTCGGCGTCGATGCGGATGCCGACAGCCGGTATCCCTGATTCGGATATAGGAATCGGTCGCCGGATTTCAATCCCTTGAACTCGTCCCGAATGACCCTAAATTCAGTACGGCATCAATGGACCCT
>JALHNN010000148.1 GCA_022843505.1 Sulfuritalea sp. | reverse complement strand
AGGACGTGGTTCTGCGCCTTCTCGACCTCGGAGAAGCAGTAGTCGGACGGCGCCACGGCGCGCGCCTCGCCCGCCACCACGCGCGCCTTGCACAGCCCGCAGTTGCCGTTGCCGCAGCCGTAGTTGGGTGCCAGCCCGGCGCGCAGCGCCGCCTTGAGCAGGGTTTCCGAGCCTTCGACGAAGAACTCGTGGCCGGAGGGCTTGACCGTGACGTGGGCCGACATGACCCTCAGCATAGCATCGAGCGCGCCGACATCTTCACGCGGTGCCGGCGCCGAGATCGCCCGCGCCAGGCCCTCGTCGAGCAGGCGCCCGAGATCGGCTGCCAGAGGCCGCGGCAGGCTGGCCAGGCGCGAGCGCAGGTCCTCGACCAGGCGGTGGTAGCGCGTCAGCGTGCGCTGCAGTTCGGCGAGTTCCTGGCCCTGGGCAAACAGGCGCTGGGCCAACGCCTCCTGCGAGGGCAGCACGCGCTCGCGCAGGCGCCTGGCGAAGGCATCCTCGCGGATCTCGCGGGTCTTTTCGAAACTGCCTGAGGCGTCGAGGTCGAGCTGCGGCCAGGCGCGCTGCAGGTCCTCGGCGTCGACCATGCCGTCGAAGGACGGCAGTTCGCCCTCGCGGATGCGCTTTTGCAGCGCCACGCGCGATATGCCGAGGATGTGCGCCGCGCGCGAAAGGGTCAGCCATTGGCTCATCACCGCCAATATAGCCAAGCCGGCCCGGACTGCGATTCCAATATTTTTATGCCCCGTCTAGCGGAGCATGGATTGCCGCAGGCTTCCTACTGCGGAGGCGGCGCCTCGACAGGCACGGGTGCGGGTGCCGCTGCCCGGCGCCCAATCCCGAGCAGGTCGAAGACGTCGATTTCCTGGGTCAGCCGCGCCCTGGTCGAAGTGGCATAGACCTGGCGCCGGATAATGGCCTCAAGCTGCTCGAATTGCGCCGTCGTCAGCGCCGGCAGCGCTTTCCAGTAGATTCCCTGCGGATGGCCGTCGGCGCCTATGATCAGCATCACCTCGACAACACCCGGGCCCTTGGGCGAATTAGCCCGACCGCCACTGGATTGAGCTTCGGCGGCCGTTGTCGCCGCTGTGGCTTGCGCATCTTTGCGCTCGAGATCGGGCGCGGGTATGGACTTTTGCTTCTTCGCAGCCAGGGGCGGTGCCGGCACTTGTACCTGGACCAGGGCCGTCGTCGTCGCCGGAACGGAATCCGGCAGCGGCGTCGGCACCGGAACCTGCCGCCGCTCCGCCGCCGGAGCCCGGAAACTGACGTTCAGTGCGCCGCCGAACCCGGGCTTGCGCATGGGCTCGACGCCCTTGACATAGCCCAGCACCAGCACATGGGCCAGCAGCGAAGCGAGCAAGGCATGGGCAAAGCGTTGCTCGTCTTCCTCGCTAACGAACCACATTCCCGGGGCGCATCCTCCGCATCAGTAAGCCTCGAACTCGCGCCACAGGCCGCGCTTGCTCTGGAAGTTGTTCGACGCAGTAGAACTGGCCACCGGAATGTTGAAGGTCGTCGTGTTGTAGCCCGAGTCGGTGGCAATCGCCTTGTACTGGCCCGACGCCAGGCGGATCACCGCGAGGCCGACCACCAGGGCGCCGGTGATGCCGACGCCGGCGAACTCCTCGAGCGCCGTTCCGGTTGCCGCGTCCAGGGCAATGAACCAGGAATTGCCGCCGACCGTGCAGCTTCCGGCGCCGGGTATGTTGGTGGCAAAGATCAAGGTTCCGCTGACAATGCGCGGATCGACGTTGATCCGCTCGCCCGCCTGCGCCAGTTCGGCATACCAGCCGCCATGCACGGCATAGTCGAGCGTCGTGGTGCTGGTGTCGTTGCAGACATAGGTCTTGTTCGGCGCCGTGCCCGAGGAGGTCACGGTTGCGCCGGCGCCGGTGCAAACCTTGCGATGGCGCACCGTGACACCGAGGTTGTTGAGGCGAATGATGTCGTCGCCGTTCTGGTCTGTGCTGACCAGGGTGCGCGCCAGGAACATCGGCTTGGTCGGGTCGCCGGGGATGGTATCGGTCACCGGATTCCAGGTTTCCTGCACCGTGCCGCCCTTGTTCGCGGCACCCATGGTGTCCTTCATGGCGTACATGGCCTGGACGTCGGTATTGGTCAGGTCCGCCACCTCGAGGTACTTGCCGGTGCCGACCATGATCAGGCGCACATCGTCGGTCAGCAGGGTGACTTCCGGCTTGGTCGTGATCGGCTGCGCCACACCCGACTTCTCGAGGTGCGCCAGCTTGAATACCGTCGTCGTGCTGTGTCCCGTGGTGTTCGGATTCATGTCGAAGCGCCAGAGGTCGCCGTTGGTATCGCCGGCATAGACGAACTGCGTCATGTTGTTGGTCGCCGGCTGATCGGCCCAGGTGGTGATCCGGCCGAGATTGCTCGGACTACCGCTGGTACCCGAAAGATTGGAGATCGGGAAGCCTGTTTTCAGCGCGCCGGTTTCGATGTTCAGCGCGAACAGGTGTCCCGCGCCGTCGCCGCCGTTATCGGTGTTGTTGTAGCCGGAACTGAACATGACCACCCATTCGCCGTTCGGCAGTTTGGTGATCTCGGGATTCGACACCGTCTTGCCCAGGTTGGCATGGCTGAACTCCCAGAGGTACTTGGGATCCGTGGGATCGGTGATGTCGAGGGCGAAATACGAATTGCCGCCGGCACCCAGGGAACCGACCATGATGGTATGCCAATTGTTGCTGCCGAAATCGACGTCGCCGACCGCGATCGGGCCGTCGATCAGGAAGCGGTGGCTGTAATTGGGATCGGCCAGCCACTTCATGCTCTGCATGGTGGCGCTCGGCACGAAGGCCCACATCTCTTCACCGGGGCCGACCGACGTTCCGCTGACCGTCACTGATCCTGAGTAGGCATTGAAGGCGTGCACCATGCCATCCTGCGAAGACACCAGGACGATAGGCTTGCGGCTGGCCTGCGCGGTCTTGTAGCCCGAGTACCCGGTGTCGGTATAGCCGGCGCTGGGCGCCTTGACGTAGATGGGCTGGGTGTTGACGATGTCACCCAGCACATGGGCGCGACGGCGCCAGATCTGGGCATGACCGACTTCGCCATCCTGCTCCAGGCCGCGATTGCCGCGCAGGAACTCGGTCAGCTTGCTGGCCGACATTTCGGGCACGGACGCCGTGCCGCCAAGCGGGCAGTACTGGCTCAGGTTGCTGGTCGGGCTGGGATTCGCCGCGCCGACGCAGGCGTCCGGGCCGGGGTTGAAATAGGCCTGCTCGGCAGCCGTCAGGTTGTCGTAGGTAAAGGCGCGCAGCGGATCACCCGAGGCGCCCGAGGTCGGCTTGACGAAGATGCGCCGCGCCGACCAGGTCAGGCCGTCGAGCTTGGCCTGGGCCGACCACTGGCAGCCATACTTGAAGCTGACCGTGCCCGACACAGCACCGCTGTTGACCTGCGACAGCGTGATGGTCGTGCCGCTGATGGTCGAGACCACGGCATTGGCGGCGATGCCCGTGCCGGACACCGCGGCCCCCACCACCAGGCCGGTTGCGCTGGCAACCGTGATCGCGCTCGATCCCGCGGTGCCGGTCGCCGTGGTCTGCACACCGCTGCTCGAACAATCGGTGGAAGGCGATACATCGCCGGTCGTGACGTTGATGGAACGCGACTGCAGGTCGCCGCTCCATTCCTGGGTGCGGTAGCTGGCCACGTAGGCAAAGTTGTCACCCGCCACCGGCTCGAGGTTGGAGGTCGCCGCCGCGGCCGCCGAACCCGTGCGTGCGCCGATCTCGTTGAGGGCCTCGCGCAGGCCGGCGACGACGTTGGGCACGTTGCGGGCGCTGAAATACTTGCCACGGCCATTGACCGTCGCATGCCAGAGGTCATCGACCCCGGTCGGATCGAGGTTGGCCACGGCCGGCCAGTTCTTGGTTCCGGCAATGATGTCGGCGTAGTCACCGAGGCCGGCCGTCAGGTAATCGGAGCGGAAGGCCAGCTTGCCCTCGATGCCCAGGCCCATGGCGTAGAAGTTCATGTGCTGGACGATGTTCGGGTCGTTCGAGGTGGTGAACACGTTGTTGGTCGCGACATCGTTGCCCAGTGCGGTATTGGTTTCATTGCCCAGCGCCGTGGTACGCAGGTCGGTGCTGTAGTAATGGAAGGCAATGTCGGCCAGGGTACGGCAGGAGTACGGCGTGCCGCCGCGACCGGTGCCCACCGTCGGGCACGCGGTAGATGCCTGCGCGCCATCGTAGTAGGGCCGGGCCGCCGTAGCCGTATTGTTATCGGTGTTGCCGATGTCCGTCCCGTCGACACGCTTGATGGTCGAACTCTCGCTCTCGTTCCAGTAACCGTCGGTCACCATCAGCATGTAGTTGCGCTGGCAGGAGTACTCCATCGGGTCGGCCTGGGTCGTGTTGAGCTTGCGCGCGAAGTAGCGGCCGATCTTGGCGGTCTGGGCGCGGAGCGGCGTGGCGCAGGACGGCGTCGCGCCGGTCAGGCTGTTCCACCAGGAGCTGCGAGCGGCGCCCTCGAACTGGGCCACGGGGTTGTCCACCGTGGTGCCGGTGGCCTGGCAGATGTTGTCGAAGCCGACACGATAGTTGCCGTCGAGCTGGGTGAAGGCCAGCGTGGTGGCCGATTTCATCATCAGCATGCGGGTACGGTAGTAGCTGTACCAGTTGGCGAAGTTCTGCATTTCCTCGGTGTAGGTGCAGGTGGAACCCGCACAGTCGGTGCGGGTCGAGGCCCGGCTGAAGGTGCGGCCGTCGTTGATCAGATCCACGCGCTTGAAGACGCCAACCCCGGTCCACTTGTTGGTGCTGGTGTCGGGATTCGAACCGCCCGTCATGGTCAGCACGTTGGGCGCCGTACCCGTGGCGTTGGTCGGGATGGCATTGATCGACGAGGATGCGCCATTGGTCATGGCCACCGTGGTGGTACCGATGGTGCCCACGTTGTTGCTGGTGATCTGCGTTACCGTGGTGCCCTGGCTGGGCGAACCGCCGGAGAAGGCGCTGACGGTGTAGAGGAAGGGTGCGAAGTCATCGATCGCCGTCGCCCCGGAACTGCCGTTGCTTGTGGCCGGGATGCAGGAGCGCCAGGTGCCGCTGTTGTCCGGGCTGGTCATGCCGGAGGCGGAAAGGGTTATGTCATCACCGTTGTACCTGACGCACACCTTGCCGACGCCGCAATCGCAGTTGTCGCCGGTATCCTCACCTTGGCAGGCGTTGATGCCAGCGGGACCGGTGATGGTGCAGCTCGACTGCGGCGTGCCCGAGGTAGCGGTAGTACAGGAAATCGTGTAGCCGTTCGCGTCGTTGTTCTGCAGGGCCGTCTTGAGATTGTTTATACGCGTGACGGTCTGGCTGGCGGCCGTGCCGGTATTTACCGTGCTGGTGCTGATGGTATTGGCGCCGCCGCAGGTGATGCTTGTAATGTACTTGCTGGCTGCCGTCGCGTCGTCGATGCGGAAGCGCCAGGTGGCAGAGGTGGCCCCTGAAACCGCCGAGCAGGTCTGAACTACGGAATCGTTGTAATTCAGGTTGATGTTTGAGTCTTTGGTGAACGTAAGATTGGTACAGGCGGCCGCAGCCACCGGGCCGGTCACCGTGCAACCCACCTTGTCGCCACTGTCGTATTGGGAACAGGAATAGGTATAGCCGTTGATGTCATTGGCTACCAGGTTATTCATCAGGGTGGTGCGACGGGTGTCCGAGTTGCTTGTGTTGCTCCCGTTCTCGGTGGTGACCGTGTTGGGTGTCACGGTATCCGTGGTACCGCACTTAATGTTGTTGATGAACTGGTCGGCCGAGGTTGCGCTGCCGAACAAGCCTATTTCGAACTGCCAGGTCGGCGCCGTAATCGCCGGACACCCCGCCGACCCCGAGGTCAGCTTGCTGTAGCTGTCAATGTCGATCGTGGAGTCCTTGGTGAAGGTCAGGTCGCCGGTACAGGCACTGACGCCGGTCGGTCCGGTGACGTCGCACCACTGATTGTTGACGCTACCGCCTTCATAAGTGCAACTGTAGGTATAGCCATTGACCCCTGCCGAATTGAGGCCGGTGGCCAGATTGGTGGTGTATTGCAGCGAATTGGAGGACGCGGTTCCCGTGCTGGCGTCCGTGCTCTGCATGTAGATCTCGTCGCCCGAGGCGCTGTCCGAGGCGTCGCAGCGGATGTACTCGATGAGCGCGTTATCCGCCGTGGCGTTGGTGATGCTGAAAGCCCAGGTCGGGCTGGTGGAGGCGCCGCCCGTCACGGCCGTGCCGTTCTGGAAGGTGAAGGACTGGCCGTTGTTGGCCGTGCCCGCAGGCGCCGTCACCACCATGTTGTAGGTGCCGTCGCCGTTGGCGGTCGGCGCTGCGGCGCTGAACCCATGCGTGCCGGTGCCGGCATTGATCTTGGTGCGTATTGCCGTGGCGTTGGCCAGCACCGAGGTGCCGTTGGTCAAGGATGTCGACGGCACGTTGCCGGAGATGCTGGTGGCGCCGACCTGGATGCCGCCAAGATCGGCCGCGTTCGAGCTGCCGCTGCTGGTCACCTTCATGGTGCCCGTCGCCAGGGTGCTGCTCGAACTCACGGCGAGGGCGCCGACGCACCCGGTGATGGTCACCAGGTTGCCCGAGGCTGTCGCCGTGCAACCGCCGTTGCCGTTGAGCTTGGCGGCCAGCGAGGTGGCGATAGACGAAGTCTGGGTGCCATCGGCAATCGACAGGGCGGGCGCGGTCATGATCGAGACGCCGGCCTTGGTGACATCGCTGATCGTCG
>JALHNN010000147.1 GCA_022843505.1 Sulfuritalea sp. | reverse complement strand
TGCTCTTCCGATCTATGGCGGAAGCGCATGCCGATACGCCGATGCCCGGTTTCACCCATTTGCAGGTGGCGCAGCCCGTGACTTTCGGCCATCACCTGCTGGCCTATTTCGAAATGCTGTCTCGCGACCGCAGCCGCTTCGGAGATTGCCGCGCGAGGCTCAACCGCCTGCCGCTGGGCGCCGCCGCGCTCGCCGGCACGACCTTTCCCATCGACCGCGCATCCGTCGCCCGCGAGCTCGGCTTCGACGGCATCTGCGAGAACTCGCTGGATGCGGTATCCGACCGCGACTTCGCCATCGAATTCTGTGCTGCCGCGGCCCTGGTGATGATGCACATTTCGCGCTTCTCGGAGGAACTCATACTCTGGATGAGCCCGCGGATCGGCTTCATCGATCTCGCCGACCGTTTCTGCACCGGCTCGTCGATCATGCCGCAGAAGAAAAACCCCGACGTTCCCGAATTGGCTCGGGGCAAGACCGGCCGGGTGTTCGGACACCTGATGGGCCTGCTGACCCTGATGAAGGGCCAGCCGCTGGCCTACAACAAGGACAACCAGGAGGACAAGGAGCCGCTGTTCGACACCGCCGACACGCTGCTCGACACCTTGCGCATCTTTGCCGATCTGGTTCCCGGCATTCGCGTCAAGCCCGAGGCCATGGCCGCCGCGCTGCGCCAGGGCTACGCCACGGCCACGGATCTCGCCGACTACCTGGTGAAGCGGGGCCTGCCGTTCCGCGATGCCCACGAAGCGGTGGCGCGTGCCGTGCGCGCCTGCGAGGCTCGTGCCTGTGATCTGTCGGAACTGTCGCTGGAAGAGTTGCGCGCCTTCTCGCCCCTGATCGCCGACGACGTGTTTGGCGTGCTGACGGTTGGCGGTTCACTGGCCGCGCGCGACCACCCCGGCGGCACCGCGCCGTCCCAGGTTCGCGCCGCGATCGAACGCGCGCGGTCCCGCCTCTGAACGATGGGGATACCGGAGCGCATCGGCAAGTACGAGGTCCGCTCCAAGCTGGGCGAAGGTGCGACATCGATCGTTTACCTCGGCTACGACCCCTTCGGCAAGCGCGATGTGGCGGTCAAGGCGATTTTCCCGGAGGTGCTGCGCGACAAGGAGCGCGGCAAGCTCTATCGCAACCTCCTGATGACCGAGGCATCGCTGGCGGGCAAGCTGAACCACCCGCACATCGTGCAGATCTTCGACGCCGTGCTCGCCGAAGAGCAGAGCTACATCGTCATGGAGTACGTCAAGGGCGGCACGCTCGAGCCTTACTGCTCGCCGAGCACGCTGCTGCCCGTCGACCGGCTGGTCGAAATGGTCTTCAAGTGCACCCGTGCGCTCGACTATGCGTTCCGCGCCGGCATCACCCATCGCGACATCAAGCCGGCCAACATCCTGCTGGTGAACCCGGCCGACGGTCCTGAGCACGTCGGCGGCGACATCAAGATTTCCGACTTCGGTGCCGCCATGCTGACCTCCGGCGAGCAGACCCGGACCCAGGTGTCGGGTGTCGGTTCGCCGGCCTACATGTCGCCCCAGCAGGTGCGCGACCTGCCGCTCAACCACCAGACCGACATCTATTCCCTGGGCGTGGTGATGTACCAGTTGCTGACCGGGCGACTGCCGTTCCAGTCGACTTCCAATTACGGAATGATCTACCAGATCTGCAACACCGATCCGCCGCCGCCGTCTACGTTTCGCACCGACCTGCCGGCGAGCCTGGATTCCGTTGTCGCCCGCGCCATGCAGAAGGAAACCGAAGCGCGCTATCAGAGCTGGGAAGAGTTTTCGCATGACCTGGCGCAGTCCTTCCGCAACAAGCAGCTGTCGGCGCAACGCCAGGCTTTCCCCGACAGCGAGAAGTTCGAGTCGCTGCGCGCGCTGGCCTTCTTCAACGAGTTTTCCGACGTCGACCTGTGGGAGGTGGTGCGCTTCTCGCGTTGGGATGAAGTCGCCGCCGGCACCATCATCATGCGCGACGGCGAACGCGGCGATTTTTTCGCCTTCCTGCTCAGTGGCGAGCTGGCGGTAAGCAAGAGCGGCCACGCGCTGGGCCTGCTTGCCGCGGGCGAATGCTTTGGCGAAATGGCCATCATCCGCCGCGGCGAACATGCCCGCGGCGCCGACGTTGTGGCCGAGACCGCCGCCCGCGTCGTGACCATCTCGGCACAGGCACTGCAGCACGCCTCCGATGCCTGCCGCATGCATTTCTACCAGGGCTTCCTCGACGTGATCGCCGGTCGCCTGGCCGACGCCAACGCCCGCCTGGCATCGCTGTGATCCCGGATTGGACGGCGATCGCCGCCGCGATCGGCGAAGCGACGCAAGAGCCGTTTGCGCCGGCATCGGTCCGCGCCATCAGCGGCGGATCGATACATTCCGCCTGGGCCGTCGGCGACGGAAGCCGCGAGTTCTTCGTCAAGACCGGGCCCGCCGACAGGCGTCCGATGTTCGTCGCGGAGGCCGATGGCCTGCGGGCGCTGGCGGCGACCAACGTCATCCGCACGCCTGGCGTCATTGCCGAGGGCGGCTCGGCGGACGGTGCCTACCTGGTGCTGGAAGCGCTGGCGCTGACGCCGCTGGATCGCGCAGCGGGGGCACGGCTGGGCGCAGCCCTGGCGGACATGCACCGGGTGACGGGCGAGCACCATGGCTGGCCGCGCGACAACTACATCGGGGCGACGCCGCAGACCAACTCGCCCCATCCGAGTTGGCCGCACTTTTTCGGCGATCGCCGGCTGCGGCCGCAGCTTGCGCTGGCCAGGGAAAACGGCATGGACAAAGCCCTGGTGGCGCAGGGAATGGCGGTGGCCGAACGCGTTGGCGGACTCTTCATCGACTACAACCCGCCGCCCAGCCTGCTGCACGGTGATCTCTGGTCGGGCAATGCCGGAATGGTCCCCGGCGGGGTTCCGGTGATATTCGATCCGGCCTGCTACCGGGGTGATCGCGAGTGCGACATCGCGATGGCCGAACTGTTCGGCGGCTTTCCGACCAGCTTCTTTGCCGCGTACCGAACGGCCTGGCCGCTTGACCGCGATTACGAGCGGCGCAAGCCGCTATACAACCTTTACCACGTGCTGAACCACTTCAACCTTTTCGGCGGCGCCTACCTGGGGCAGGCGCAGCGCATGATCGAAAGACTGCTCGCGGACCTCAGGCGCTAGGAACTCAGGCCGTCTTCAGCGGCTCAAGCTGCTTCTGGAGTTCCCCCGCCTGGTACATTTCCGTCATGATGTCACTGCCGCCGACGAACTCGCCGTTGATGTAAAGTTGGGGAATGGTCGGCCAGTTCGCATAGTCCTTTATCCCCTGGCGCACGTCCGGATCGGCCAGGACGTCGACGGTGACAAAGTCCTTGACCCCGCAGGCCTGCAGGATCTGCACCGCGCGTGCGGAAAAGCCGCATTGCGGAAACTGCTTGTTGCCCTTCATGAACAGCACCACCGGGCTGCCGGTCACGGTCTCGTGAATCTTCTGCTTGACGTCCATGGCTCGATCCAATAATAGTTGAGTAAATAACTCGAGATATTGTAGCCAGTCCCGGGCACGCTGGTCAAGCGGCATCGAAGCTCGTTGCCCTAGCGGGCAGGAGTCGGCGCTGGCGGCACGCCGAATCGGAGGGTCCGGGCGTGTCCCCGAGCGCCCGCCCGGGTGCCAGACTCAATGCAGGACGCGCGGCATGGAGAGCACGAACTCCGGGATGGGCGCCTCGAACTGCACACCGTCCTCGGCGGTCATCTGGTAGCTGCCCTTCATGGTGCCCACCGGCGTCGCCAACTGACAGCCACTGGTGTACTCGAAGCTCTGTCCCGGTGCCATCAGCGGCTGGTGGCCGACCACGCCAAGCCCGCGCACCTCCTGCACCTGCCCGTCGGCATCGGTGATGAGCCAGTGACGGGAAATCAACTGGGCGGTGACGTTGCCGGTGTTGCGGATCTCGACGCTGTAGGCGAAAACATGGCGGTTGATCGCCGCGTCCGACTGCTCGGCGACGTAATGCGTGGTCACCGTCACCTTGATTTCGTATTTTTTTGCCTCGGCCATAAGGGGGCATTCAACACCAATTCACCGCGCCGGGCAAGAAAGCCGCACATTGCCGCCGCCGCACATGCCGAACGCTTGCACCGGCGGCGCTCGCGCGCCCCCTGCCATCTTGATTCTTGACCATTGCGGCCGATTCCGCGACACTTCGTCCATGCGTATCAATTGGCTGCCGGCACCCCGGCCCGCAACTGTCCCATGAATCCCGGAGCCCCCCCCTCCCCGAACTCCAGCTTCATGGAGCGGCTGCGCAATGGCGGCATCGAGGCTGACGACAGCGAGGAAATCAAGCTCAACAAAACGCTGCTGATGCTTGCCACGGGCCTCGCCAGCGTGGCCATCGTGTTCTGGGTGGCCATCTACTGGTGGCTGGGCCCGCAGTTCTCCGGGACCATGCCGCTGGTCTTCCAGCTGCTGCTTGCCGGGAACATGCTGATCTACCTGCGCACGCGCAATTTCGACTATTTCCGCATCACCCAGCTCGGGCTGTTCCTGTTCCTGCCCTTCGTCGCGCAGTGGAGCAGCGATATCATTTCCAGCAGCGGCGTGCTGCTCTGGGCGCTGCTGGCACCCATCGGTGCCATCCTCTGCATCGGGGCCAGGAAGTCCCTCGGCTGGTTCCTTGCCTGGGTTGTCCTGACCGCGATCTCCGGGCTCGCCGACTGGTATCTCGCCGATCCGATGTTGATGCCCAAGTCCATCGTCCCGACGCGCACCACGATCGTCTTCTTCGTGCTCAACTTCATCGCCTTCTCGGTGATCGTGTTTTTGCTCCTGCGGCTGTCGATCGACCAGAACCGCAAGATGCGCAGCAGCCTCGAAGTCGCGCATGAGCAGATCAAGATCGAGCAGGAACGCTCCGAGAAGCTGCTGCTCAACATCCTGCCCGGCTCGATCGCCGACCGCCTGCGCAACTCCGACAAGACCATCGCCGACGGTTTTGCCGACGTCACCGTGATGTTTGCCGACATCGTCAACTTCACCCAGGTCGCGGCGAACATGTCGCCCTCGCAGGTGTTCGCGATGTTGAACCGGATATTTTCAGCCTTCGACGAACTCGCCGAGCAGTACGGCCTGGAGAAGATCAAGACCATCGGCGATGCCTACATGGTGGCGGGCGGCCTCAACGAGGACCTCTCGGACTACTCGGCGGCCGTCGCCGACATGGCGATCGCCATGCGCGACCTGCTGCGGCGGGATTTCTCGATCAATGCCTCGCACCTCGAGGTGCGCATCGGCATCGGCACTGGACCGATCGTGGCCGGCGTGCTGGGCAAGAAGAAGTTCATCTACGACCTCTGGGGCGACACGGTCAACATCGCCAGCCGCATCACCTCCGAGGGCGTACCGGGCATGATCCAGTGCGACACCATGACCTACCACCGCCTCTCGGCGAATTTCGATTTCCACGAACCGCAGACGATCTACCTCAAGGGCAAGGGCAACATGACCGTGTATCGCCTGATCGGGCGCAAGGACTCGGGCGCCGGGGAAGCGGAAGCGGGAAGTTCGGCCGAGCTTTCCTGAGGACGGATCGATCGGCTCAGCGGGAAGGGGCCAGCGCCAGGCGGAAGCAGACGCGCCCCGTCCGATTCTCCGCGAGTTCCAGGCTATAGCCCGCCGCCCTGGCATGGCGCGCTGCCTGATATAGCCCGATGCCGTAGCCGCTTTCCGACACGACCGGACCGAGGAACAGGCTGGCGGCCAGGCTGTCGGCCATGGCCGAGCCGCTGTCGCAGACTGCCAGTTCGAATCCGTCCTGGGCCGTCGCCAGCCGTATCGACAGGCGCATCTCCGGTTCGCGCAAATGCTTCTCCGCCGCATTGCGCACCAGATTGTCGGTCACGCCGGCGAACACCTCGAGCGGCAGGTCTCCCGTCAGCGGCCCTTCGCTTTCCAGATCTATCCACTCCAGGCCAGACAGGCGCTGCGCCAGTTCGCGCCACCATTCCGCGGCATCGATGCGCCGGGCGGAAGCCAGCCCCTGGGGCGCATTCAGCTTGCCCAGGGTTTCCGCGAGGCGCTCGCTGACCGCCGGCAACTGGCGGCGCAGCAGCGATTGGTATTCGAGGGAGGTTTCGGCGCCCGGCTCCAGCCCGGCCGAGCAGAGCGTATTCAGGGACTGCAGCAGGTTCTTGATGTCGTGGGTCAGGCGCGCTCCTGTCTCGTGGATCGCCCGCATGTAGGAGAGCTGTTTCAGGGCCAGGGCGCGCTGCTTGTCGGCATGGAACTGCGCCAGCAACTGGGCCAGCAGGTTGTAATGCCAGATCAGGGTCGGCGACGGCGCATGCAGGGTGTAGAGCACCAGCACCATGCCGCCGTGGCTGAACTCCCAGCGCCGGCCCTCGCAGGCGCCGAAACTGCCGCGGTTGCTGCCGGCGATCCATTCGCCGCCCTTGACCCAGGGCAGGCGCTGGGCGATTTCGACGCAGGCCTGCTCGAGGAAGGCCTGCGGATCCTCTTCGCGCAGCGCCAGGTTGGACAGGGCCTCGAGCCACTGCTCGACCGGCAGGCCGATCGACATCAGGTAGCGCGAGATCAGGCTGCCGATCCCGGCAAAGCCCGAGCGGGGATTCGCCACCAGGCCCAGCAGCAGCAACACCACGCCGGTCACCAGCAGGGTTTGCAGCAGGGCTTCGACATAGCCGCTGCCCAGCAGCAGCATCGCCGCGAGGCTGCCCAGCATCAGCACCGTGAGCAGGAGGAAAATG
>JALHNN010000146.1 GCA_022843505.1 Sulfuritalea sp. | reverse complement strand
ACAGGGCCACCGGCGGGAAGGCCTCGGCGCGCTTCGCCTTGCTCACGAAATCCTTGTCGAAAGTCATCACCGTTGCCGTGGCGGGCGACAAGGCGAGATGCAACGCGTCGGCGAAGTCCACCCCCTGCTCGAACCATTGCACGGCGCGATACAAGGCGCTTTCACTCGGCAGGCGCATGTTGGGCAGGCCCAGCACATGGCGCAGCGCACCGGAGATCTCGGCGCGGGAACAGTCACTGCACTCCAGCACCCAGACCAGTTCAAGGACGATGGTCGGCGTCACCGTGACTTGCGGTGAGCTCGCGAGGAGGCGCGCGACGCGCTGCGCCTGCGCGACATTGTCGTTGAGCAGGTAGCGCAGCAACAGATTGGTGTCGAGGACGATCATGGCCGCGTCACCTGGCGGAATTCTTCTGTTTCAGCATTTCGCCGACGGCGCGCTTGATCTCCGCCGGCGCGGGCGCCTTGCGCCCCGGCTTAGCCAGCAGGCCTAGGCCCGTGGCGACATCGGTCCGGGAAAAGCGCTGTTCGGCCTGGCGTAAACGAATCTCATCACCCTCTGCCGTGATCGACAATTCGCTGCCGGCTTCAATGTGGAAGGCCGCGCGCAACTGGCGCGGAATCACGATCTGGCCCTTGCTCGACACCCGCACCGTGGTCATGTCAACTCCATAAGTAAGACTAGGTAAGACAGATCATAGCAGAGCCAACCGACGCCGGAAATCGCCGCGAAGCCACAGGCCCGGGGCAGAGGAATCTCTTTGACGGCGCCACGGGCCTGCCGGTTCGGGCCGGCCCGTCATGCCCAGGCCCCTAACCCGCGCCAGATCGCCGTACCGCCAGCGCCGACTCTTGTCTGGAGCACCGCGCCTAATCGCGGCGAATGGCTATGGCAGAATCGCTCTGTGCCGCCTCTGGCCGCACCCCCTTCCTCCGGCGCCGTCATGACCGTCCGCAACCTCGATTTCCTCTTCCGCCCGCGTTCCGTCGCCGTCGTCGCCGAGGGCGACCAGCCGGGGTGTTATGCCGACGTGGTGCTGCGCAACCTCGAAGGCGGCGGCTTCAAGGGGACGATCCTGCGCGCGCGGGCGAAAAAGCATTCCCTGTTCGGCATCGGCGGCCACATGCATGTCTCGGAGCTGGGGTCCGTTCCCGACCTTGCCGTGATCTGCGCCCCGCTGCGCGACATACCCGAGATCGTCGCCCTGCTCGGCGAGCGCGGCACGCGCGCGGTGCTGGTCGGACCCTCGCTGCACGAAAAGCTGAACGAGGAACAGCTGGCCCAGGCGCGCAAGGCCATCCTCGACGCCGCACGGCCGAGACTCGTACGCGTGCTCGGTCCCGGCAGCGGCGGACTCATCGTGCCGGCGTCCGGACTCAACGCCAGCGTCGCGCCGGTGATGGCGCAGCGCGGCAAGATCGCGCTGGTGGTGCAGTCGGCCGCCATCGCCGCCGCCGCGCTGGACCGCGCGGCGGGCAAGGGCATCGGCTTTTCCGCGGTGGCGCATCTGGGCGCCGGTCTCGACATCGATCTCGCCGACGTGCTCGACTGGCTGGCCGAGGACCCGGATACCGAAGCCATCCTGGTGCAGTTCGAAACGGCCCCGGCCGGCCGCAAGTTCATGTCGGCGGCGCGCGCCGCCGCGCGCAACAAGCCGGTGGTGGCGATGCGCGGCGCCCGCATGGGTGACCGCGAAGCCAAGGGCCTGCCGTTTCGCAGCGACGACGTCTACGAGTCCGCCCTGCGCCGCGCCGGCTGGGTGCGCATCGATACGCTGGAGGATCTGTTCGATGCCGCCGAGGCCATGGCCCGTGTACGCCCGCTGCGTGGCGAGCGCCTGGCCATTGTCGGCAATGGCCAGGGTCTGGGCCGCATCGCCGCCAGTACCCTCCTCAAGTATGGCGGCCGCCTGGCAAAGCTTGCCCCCGAGACCGCGGCGCAGCTGGCCGGGCTGATGCGCACCGCCACACCCCCCGGCAATCCGCTGGCGCTGCCGCCCGACCTCAGTCCCGAGACCTGGACCGCCGCGCTGAAAGCGCTTGCCGACGACCCGGGGGTAGACGCCGTGCTGACCGTGTATTCGCCCTCGCCCTTCGCCTCCGGCACCGAGGTCGCCGCCGCGATCGGCACCGCCGCGGCCAATACGGTCAAGAACATCTTCAGCTGCTGGGTCGGCGGCACCGCGATGCAGGAGGCGCAGCAGGTCGCCGCCGCCAGGGGTCTGCTGGCGCACGACTCGCCCGAAAAGGCGATCGGCGTCTTCCTCGGCATCGTCAGCTACGAGCGCAACCGGGAGCTGCTGTTGCAGATGCCGCCTTCGGTGGCCGAGGACTTTCTGCCCAACATCGAGCGTGCCCGCGCTGCGGTGTCCGAATCCCTGGAGGAAGGTGCGTTCAACCTGCCGCCGCGCGCCGCGCGCCAGTTGCTGATGGCCTACGGCATCGAATCAGAGGAGGCGACGCCAGCCGCCAGCATCGCCGACGCGATAGCCGCCGCCGCGGATATCGGCTATCCGGTCGACCTGGCCCTGACGTTGGCCAACGACGTCGAGCACTCCCTGGTGGCGAGCGGACTGCGCTCGCCGGAGGACATCCGCATCGCCACGCGCGGCCTGCGCGCGCGCGCGCGCGCCGAGTTTCCCGGCGTGCGCGTCGGCGGCTATCGCCTGCGTCCGGGCATCGCCCGCAGCGGTATGCCGGCGCTGCGCCTGGGCGTGGCCGACGACCCGGTTTTCGGGCCGGTGATCTACCTCGGCGAATCCGGCGGCGGCCCGCGCCACAACGTCGTCGCCCTGCCGCCCCTGAATCGGCGCCTGGCGATGGACCTGGTGGCGCGCGGCGGTTTTGCCCGCGACGCCGCGGAAGCGGAGCGCGACGTCCTGGAAACCGAGCTGGCGACGGCGCTGGTGCGGCTCTCCCAGCTCCTCACCGACATCGACGAAGTCACCGCGATCGAACTCGACCCGATCCATGTCGAGACCAGCGGCGTGGTGGCGCGCGAGCGGCGCATCCATGTCGAGAAGCGCGGCCGCCGCGTCGGCTTCCGCCGCTTCGCCATCCGCCCCTATCCCAAGGAACTGGAGCAGCACATCGACTGGCACGGGCGCAAACTCCTGATCCGGCCGATCCGGCCCGAGGACGAGACTACCCTGGCCGACCTGATCGCCTCGCTCGATCCCGAGGATTCGCGCATGCGCTTCTTCGGCACCATGCGCAAGCTGCCGCGCTCGCAGCTGGCGCGTTTCACGCAGATCGACTACGACCGCGAGATCGCGCTGGTGGCGATCGAGCGCGATGCGGATGGCATTGAACGCTCGCTGGGCGAGGCGCGCATGGTGGCCGACCCGGACAATGCCGAGGCGGAGTTCGCCATCCTCGTCGCCTCGGACGTCAAGGGCGGCGGCCTGGGCCGGCGCCTGATGGAAAGCCTGGTCGATTGCGCGCGCAAGCGCGGCATCGGCGTGCTGCGCGGCGAAACCCTGAGCGAGAACACGCGCATGCAGGACCTGGCGCGCAAGCTCGGATTTAAACTCAAGACCGGTCCCGGCGTGGTCGAGATGCGGCTGCAGCTGCAGGCGGCGCCGACGGCCTGACCGCTCACTCCGCCGCCGGCAGCGGTGCAGCCGCCGGCGGCGCTCCGCTATGCATGCGGATGCGCCCGACAAAGGCGATGGCCAGCAAGGTCGCGGCGGCGGCTAGCCAGCCGACGTGGTTATATCCGACCACGCGCCCTGAGGCATCCGCCGCGATCATGATGCCTCCGAGCCATGATGCCGCGCCCGAAGCCAGTTGCTGCACGGCGCCATTCATCGACATGAAGGTGCCGCGCAAGCGCGGCTGTGCCGCCGAAGTGACGACCGCCATGGCCGGCACCATGCGCCCCGGCACGAGGATGAAGAACACCGTGGTCCACACAATCATCAACCACAGTGGCACCGGCCAGAGATGGGTGATCGCCAGCAGCGGCACCAGCGAGGCGAGGGCGACCAGGCGATAGACGCGAATCTTGCCGTGGCGGTCCGCCATGCGGCCGATCAGGCGCGAGGTGAAGAAGGTCGCACCGCCGCCGAACAGGTAGATCAGCGGTATGTCTTCCAGCCGGATGCCGGCGTTGGAGGTGATGTAGATGGTGATGTAGGGAATGACCGAGAAGCCCGAGACCATGATCAGGGCCATGAAGGCCAGCGCGCGGCGATGGTTGGCGTCGGCCAGGACGGCAAACATGGCGGAGAGCGGATGGGCGCGCTCGGTCTCGGACGTGGTCGCCTCGGGCAGGTGTCCGCGCAGAGTCGGCAGCATCCGCCAACCCAGCGCCAGCAGGCCGCATGAAAGGAGCGCGATGAAATAGAAGGGGAAGCGCCAGCCGAAATGGTTGGCAAGGTAGAGTGACAGCGGCACGCCGGCGACCGTGGATAGCGAAAACGCCGACATGATGGTGCCGCTGGCACGGCCGCGACGTTCGAAAGGAATCAGGTCGCCGACCATGGTCTGCACCATCGAGCCCAGCACGCCGCCGAAGGCCCCCGCCGTGCCGCGCGCCACCAGCAGCGTCCAGTAGCCGGGCGCCAGGCCGCAGGCCAGCGTCGCCACGGCGAACAGGCCGAACATCGTGAGCAACAGGCGCTTGCGCTCGAAGCGGTCGACGAACATCGCCGCCAGCAAGCCGGTAAACGCGGCCGAGAAGGTGTAGGACGAGACCAGCAGGCCGAACTCGTGGGTGCCGACGCCAAGTTCCTTCATCAAGACCGGGCCCAGCGGCATCATGATCATGAAGTCGAGGATGTGGGCGAACTGGATGCCGGCCAGGGTCAGCAGCAGCATGCGCTCGCGGGCGGGATCGAGGGGAGATGTGGCGGTCATGGATCAGGCTGAGAGTCGGCGCTGGCGGTACGCCGATTCAGGGCACGGCCAGGGCGTCGGGCGCCTGCAGGCGCGCGCGCCACCACTTCAGCGCCTCGCCCGCATCGTCCGCGGTCCAGGCCAGCCAAAGGGGTTCCGCCGCGCGTGGTTCGGCAACCGCGAGTTCGACCAGCGCCTTCTGCTTCAGGGCGGTCGCGATCCGGCAGCGCGGCAGGAAGCCGTAACCGAGGCCGGCGCATTGCAGGGCGATCTTGGCCTCGATGTTGGCCACGGTGATGCGCGATCGCCCGGCGACGAAACCGATGCTGCGCGCCGGCAACAGGCGCGCGCTGTCGGCGACGACGATGGCCGTGTGCTCCAACAGGTCCTCCTCGCTCAGCGGACGATTTACCCGCACCAGCGGATGGGAGGGCGCGACGCAGAAGACGAACTCGATTGCCGCCAGGCGCGTGGCGTGCTGGGCAAAGCCCGCCGGCGGATCGCCGATCGCCAGCGCCAGGTCGGCGCGGCCCTCGCGCAGGGCCTCCCAGCTGCCGGTCATGACTTCGGTGCCGATGCGCAGGCGGGTGCCGCAGTCCAGCGCCTCGAAGGCACGGATGTGCTCCACCAGGACAGACGTCGGCAACAGCGAGTCATGCACCAGGCGCAATTCGGATTCATAGCCGGTGGCGATGCGGCGCAGGCGCGATTCGAGATCCGCCGCCGAGCGCAGCAGCCAGCGTCCCTCGCTGAGCAGTTCGCTGCCGGCCGGCGTCAGGCTGACGCGCGGTCCGCGGCGGACAAAGAGCGGAAAGCCCAGCTGCTCCTCCAGCTTGGCCACGGTGTAGGAAATCGTGGACGGCACCTTGTGCAAGGCCTCGGCCGCGGCGGCAAAGGAGCCGCCGCGATCGATGGCGTCGATGATCTCGATGGCGTCTAGGCTTAGCTTGAGCATGTTGGCAGGTTATAAGTTCGAATTTTTCGATGCTACATCTGGAAAAGTCTCATGGCTGCAGCCCTTGCTTTGCCTGATACTGGACTTACCTGATAATTCTACTCAACTTCTTATCCGATCAAGTTGAGGAATTTTTCGGAAGCCATCATCGGCCAAATCGAAGCTATCAATCCGGAGGTATCAAACATGTCGCACACCGTCGTCGTTTATCACAGTGGTTACGGCCACACCCGCAAACAGGCCGAGGCCGTCTGCCAGGGCGCTGCCGGTGTTGCCGGCGCTACCGCCGAGCTGGTCGAGATCAGTGCCGAAGGCCAGCTGGCCGAGGGCGCCTGGGAGAAACTGGACGCCGCCGACGCCATCGTATTCGGGACGCCGACCTACATGGGCGGGCCCTCCTGGCAGTTCAAGCGCTTCGCCGACGCCAGCTCCAAGGCCTGGTTCAGCTCGAAGTGGAAGAACAAGATCGCCGCCGGCTTTACCAATTCGGCCTCGATGAACGGCGACAAGGTGCAGACCCTCAACTACCTGTTCGCGCTGTCCATGCAACAGGGCATGGTCTGGGTCGGCACCGGCATGATGCCCGCCAACAGCAAGGCGGCGCAGCGCAACGACGTCAATTGGCTGGGCGCGTTTTCCGGCGCCATGGCGCAATCGCCGTCCGATTCCAGCCCGGAGGAAGGTCCACTGCCCGGCGACCTGGAAACCGCGCGCCTGTTCGGCGCCCGCATCGCCGAAACCGCGGCGCGCTGGAACCGTTAACCCCCTGAACCGGAGGAAGATCATGCTCGAACTGCGCAAGGCCGGCGATCGCGGCGTCGCCAATTTCGGTTGGCTGGATTCGCGGCACACGTTCTCCTTCGGCCACTATTACGATCCGCAGCAGGTCGGCTTTTCCGACCTGCTGGTGATCAATGACGATCGCGTGGAGCCGGGGATGGGCTTCGGCACCCATCCGCACCGAGACATGGAAATCTT
>JALHNN010000145.1 GCA_022843505.1 Sulfuritalea sp. | reverse complement strand
CCTGCAGAACGAGCGCATGCAGGGCGCGCTGCTGCCCTCGACCCAGGAGTTTTTCAAGTCCTGGGGCCTGACGCCGGAAAAGCTGGCGCTGGCCAAGCCCGACGCGATTGTCATGCACCCGGGACCGATGAACCGCGGCGTCGAGATCGATTCGGCGGTGGCCGACGGAGGCCAGGCGGTGATCCTGCCGCAGGTGACCTTCGGCATCGCGGTGCGCATGGCGGTGATGGCCATGCTCGGCGGAAGCTGAACCATGACGACCTTCCCCCCATCCCCTGCCCCACGACTGGCATTGCGCTGCCAGTCGGCTACGGCGGCGCAGAGCAGTGCTCTGCGAATTCCCGCCTACGCCCCGTGGACGGGGGCGACTATTGTTCGCGGGCTTTGCCCGCTCCGTATGGTTGGCTTGCTGCCTCCTTGGGGCGGCCCGGCGGAGGCAGCATGAAAATCCACATCAAGAACGGTCGCCTGATCGACCCCGCGAGCAAGACCGACAAGGCGCTCGACCTGTTCATCGGTGCCGGACGCGTGGTCGGCATCGGCACGGCGCCGGCGGGTTTTGAAGCCAACAGCGTGCTCGATGCCGCCGGTTGCATCGTCTGCCCGGGCCTGGTCGACCTTTCAGCGCGCTTGCGCGAGCCGGGTTTCGAGTACCGGGCGACGCTGGAATCCGAGATGGCCGCCGCCGCCGCAGGCGGAGTGACGCGCCTGGCCTGCCCGCCCGACACCGACCCGGTACTCGATGAGCCCGGCCTGGTGGAGATGCTGACCCATCGTGCGCGCCTGCCCGAGTTCGCCCACGTGCATCCGGTCGGCGCCCTGACCACCCAGCTCGAGGGCAAGGCGCTGACCGAGATGGCGGAACTTGCCGAGGCCGGTTGCGTGGCTTTCGGCCAGGCCAACCGCGCCGTGGTCGATACCCAGGTGCTGCTGCGCGCCATGATGTATGCGGCGACCTTCGATTTTCCGGTCTGGCTGCAGGCCCAGGACCCCTTCCTGGCACGCAAGGGCGTGGCCCACGACGGCGAAGTCGCGGCTCGGCTCGGCCTCGTCGGCATTCCGGTGGCGGCGGAAACCATCGCCCTGGCAACGATACTGCAACTCGCGCGCGAGACCGGCGCCCGCGTCCATGTGACGCGGATTTCCTCGGCGGCGGGCGTCGAAATGATCACCGCCGCGCGCGCTGCCGGCATCGGCGTCACCTGCGATGTCGGCGTGCACCATCTGCACCTGTGCGAAAACGATGTCGGCTTCTTCAGCGCCCACGCCCGCCTCGATCCGCCGCTGCGCGCGACCGGCGACCGCGACGCCCTGCGCCGGGCGCTGGCTTCCGGCGCGATCAACGCCCTGTGCTCGGACCACACCCCCGTCGATGACGACGGCAAGCAGACGCCCTTCGACGAGGCCGAGGTCGGCGCTACGGGCCTCGAACTGCTGCTGCCGCTGACCCTGAAGTGGGCACAGGAAATGAAGCTGCCGTTGACCGAGGCGCTGGCCCGCGTCACCTGCGATCCGGCGCGCATCCTCGGTGTCCGGGCCGGCAGCCTTGCGGTGGGCCAGGCTGCCGATGTCTGCGTCTTCGATCCGGCGGCGGACTTCCTCGTCAGCCGCGACACCCTGCGCAGCCAGGGCAAGAACACGCCCTTCCTCGGCTTCGCCTTCCCCGGCCGCGTGCGCTACACGCTGATCGACGGGCACCTGGCCTTCGACGGCACCCTCAGCTGAGCTTTGCGCTAACGGCGTCGCAATTGACGCCGCCAACGCGGACCCGCTTGGCGCGAGAGGTGGCGCCGCTGAGCAATTCGACCGCCGATTTCGCCACCCCCAGTTGCCTGGCGAGGAACTCGATCAGGCTCGCATTGGCCTTGCCATCGACGGGCGGCGCGGCGAGGCGGATCTTCAGGGCTTCGCCGTGGAGGCCGGCAATTTCGGTTTTCCGGGCGCCGGGCTGGACGTGCAGGCAGAGGATGACACCGTCACCGTCGGCGCGGATCCAGCTCACAACATGACGGGCAGCACGCTCTGGCGCAGACCGGCGAGGATGAACAGGGCGATCTGCAGCAGCAGCAGCAGCGCCAGCGGCGACAGGTCGACGCCGCCCACGGGCGGAATGAAACGGCGGAAGGGCCGCAGCAGGGGGCGGGTCAGCGCGTTGAAGATTTCCGCCATCGGCGCGTAAGGGTTGACCCAGGAGAAGATGGCCGAAATCAGCACCGCGCCCATCAGCAGGTACAAGCCGATCTTCAGCAGTTCCAGCAGCGCCAGCGCCAGGACCATCAATGTCGGCGCCAGCGAGACGGCGATCAGCACGCCGCTGATGCCCAGGGCAATGCCGTGGTAGGCGATCTGCCACAGCCAGGCGAGCATCAGGCTGGCCATGTCGAGGCCGAACAGCCCCGGAACCAGCCGCCTGAGGGGGCGCACCATCCAGTCGGTGACGGCGACGATGAACTGGCCCAGCGGATTGCGGAAGGGCGCCCGCATCCACTGCATCAGGAAGCGCACCAGCAGCGCGAGCGTGAAGAAGCTGCAGACGGTGTCGAGGATGAAAAGCAGGATGCGCAGCAGCATGGGCGATCAGTCCTTTCCGAGCATGTCGCCCAGCTCGCGGCCGCGCGCGTTGGCGGCCGCGATGCCGCGGGTGATGCCGTCGGCGACGCCCGCCGCATCGAAGGCAAGCAGCGCGGCCTCGGTGGTGCCGCCCTTGGAAGTCACACGTGCACGCAGGGTGGAAAGCGATTCCTTGCTCTGCTCGGCCAGTCGCGCGGCGCCGATGAAGGTTTCCACCGCCAGCTGGCGCGCGGTCGCGGCGTCGAAGCCGAGCTTGAGGCCGGCGGCCTCCATGGCTTCGAGGAAATAGAAGACATAGGCCGGACCGCTGCCCGAAACCGCCGTGACGGCATCCATCTGCGCTTCGTCTTCGACCCAGATCGTGCTGCCGACGGCACGCAGCACCTTTTCGGCACTGTTGCGGCCTTCGCGATCCACGCTCGGATCGGCGCACAGGGCCGTGACGCCGGCGCTGATCAGGGCCGGCGTGTTGGGCATGGTGCGCACCAGGGTCCTGTAGTTGCCCAGCCAGCGCGAGATGTCCGTCATGCGCAGGCCGGCGGCGATGCTGATCACCAGCTGCCCGCCGAGTTTACCGGCCAGCGGTGCGACAGCCTCTTTCATTTGTTGCGGCTTGACCGCCAGCACCAGGACTTCGCAGGCCAGCGCCGCGGCGTCGACCGCGGCCGCGCAACGCACGCCGAAGCCCTCGGTGAGCTTCTCGCGGGCTTCGGCGAAGGGCTCGACGACCTGGATCGCAGCTGCGGAATAGCCCTGGCGGCGCAGGCCGCCGATTAGCGCCACCGCCATGTTGCCGCCGCCGATGAAGGTGATTTTCATTTCTGATACTGCCTTTGTCCGAAGATTGCCGTGCCTACCCGCACGATGGTCGCGCCTTCCATTATCGCCGCTTCGAGGTCGTCGCTCATGCCCATCGACAGGGTGTCCAGGTCGGTGCCCTGCGCCGCGTTGACGGCATCCAGCAGGCGGCGCAGCGTGGCGAAGCGCCGCCGCTGCAGGGCCACGTCGTCGCTCGGCTCCGGAATCGCCATCAATCCTTTCAGTGTCACGCCCGGCAGCCGCCCGATGGCAGCGGCAAGGGCGGGGGCTTCTCCCGGCGCGCAGCCGCTCTTCGAGTCCTCGCCGGAGACATTGACCTGCAGGCAGAGATTGAGCGGCGGCAGTTGCGGCGGACGTTGGGCGGCAAGGCGTTCGGCGATCTTCAAGCGGTCCACCGAATGTACCCAGTCGAAGTTCTCGGCGACTGCACGCGTCTTGTTGCTCTGGAGCGGGCCGATGAAGTGCCATTCCAGCCCGAGGCCCTCCAGCGCCGTGATCTTCCCGAGGGCTTCCTGCACGTAATTCTCGCCGAAGGCGGTCTGTCCCGCAGCGGCGGCGTCACGCACGCTCGCCGCCGGCCAGGTCTTCGAGACCGCCAGCAGGGACACCGAGCCTTCCTGCCGGCCGGCGGCGCGGCAGGCGGTGGCGATGCGCTCACGCACGGCTTGCAAGTTGGCGGCGATTGATGTCATATAGCGTCTGCAAAGTATATCGCACCCCATCCACAGGAAAGCGCCATGGACATTACCGAACTGCTCACCTTCGTCGTCAAGAACAAGGCTTCCGACCTGCATCTTTCCGCCGGCATGCCGCCGATGATCCGCGTGCACGGCGACGTGCGCAAGATCAACCTGCCGGCGATGGAACACAAGGATGTCCATAGCATGATCTATGACATCATGAACGACGGCCAGCGCAAGTTCTACGAGGAGAATCTCGAGTGCGACTTCTCCTTCGCGGTGCCCAACCTGGCGCGCTTTCGCGTCAATGCCTTCGTTCAGAACCGCGGCGCGGCGGCGGTGATGCGGACCATTCCCTCGAAGATACTTTCGCTCGAAGAGCTGAAGTGCCCGAAGATCTTCGAAGAGCTCGCCGACCAGCCGCGCGGCCTGGTGCTGGTCACCGGCCCGACCGGTTCGGGCAAGTCGACCACCCTGGCGGCCATGATCAACCACAAGAACGACGTCGAGTACGGCCACATCCTGACCGTCGAGGATCCCATCGAATTCGTCCATGAATCGAAGAAGTGCCTGATCAACCAGCGCGAGGTCGGACCGCATACGCTGTCGTTCAACAACGCGCTGCGCTCGGCCCTGCGCGAGGACCCGGACGTGATCCTGGTCGGCGAAATGCGCGACCTGGAAACCATCCGCCTCGCCATGTCGGGCGCCGAGACCGGCCACCTGGTGTTCGGCACGCTGCACACCTCCTCGGCGGCGAAGACCATCGACCGCATCATCGACGTCTTCCCGGCGGCGGAAAAGGAAATGATCCGCGCCATGCTCTCGGAATCGCTGAAGGCGGTGATCTCGCAGACCCTGTGCAAGACCATGGACGGCTCCGGGCGTGTGGCCGCGCACGAGATCATGGTTGGCACGCCGGCGATCCGCAACCTGATCCGCGAAGCCAAGGTGGCGCAGATGTATTCGGCGATCCAGACCGGCCAGCAGTTCGGCATGCAGACCCTGGACCAGAACCTGGCCGATCTGGTCAAGAAGAAGATCATTGCGCCCGCCGAGGCGCGCAGCAAGGCCGCGAACAAGGACAATTTCCCGGTCTGATGACCGGGGAATTGTCCTTGTCGCGAAATAGACGCCCACCGCTCCCATCCTCCCCTCTAGGGGAGGCTACTAGTCGGAGCCGCTGGCGCGGCTGATGTTGGAGAAACAACTGGAGATTGCACCATGGAACGCGATGAAGGCCTGAAGTTCATGTACCAGCTTCTGACGATGATGATGCAGAAGAAGGGTTCGGACTTGTTCATCACCGCCGGCTTTCCGCCGGCGATCAAGATCGACGGCAAGATGACGCCGGTCACCACCCAGCCGCTGTCGCCGCAGCACACCCAGGAGCTGGCGCGGGCGATCATGAACGACAAGCAGGCGGCGGAGTTCGAGGCGACCAAGGAGTGCAACTTCGCGATTTCGCCGGCGTCGATCGGCCGTTTCCGTGTCAATGCCCTGGTCCAGCGCGGCAACGTGGCGTTGGTGCTGCGCGTGATCAACGTCAGCATCCCGGATTTCGAGGACCTCAAGCTGCCGCCGGTGCTGAAGGACGTGTCGATGACCAAGCGCGGCCTGGTGCTCTTCGTCGGCGGCACGGGCTCGGGCAAATCGACCTCGCTGGCGGCGATGATCGGCTACCGCAACAAGAATTCCTATGGCCACATCATCACCATCGAGGATCCGGTCGAATACGTCCACGACCACATCAACTGCGTGATCACCCAGCGCGAGGTCGGCGTCGACACCGACAACTGGCACATCGCGCTGAAGAATACGCTGCGCCAGGCACCGGACGTGATCCTGATCGGCGAGATCCGCGACATGGAGACCATGGAGCACGCCATCGCCTTCGCCGAAACCGGCCACCTGGCGATGGGCACGCTGCACGCCAACAACTCCAACCAGGCGATGACGCGAATCATCAACTTCTTCCCCGAGGAGCGCCACCAGCAGCTCTACATGGACCTCTCGCTCAACCTGCGCGCCGTCGTGTCGCAGCGCCTGATTCCGGTCAAGGAAGGCAAGGGCCGCGCGGCCGCGGTCGAGGTGCTGCTGAATTCGCCCCTGATTTCCGACCTGATCCTCAAGGGCGAGATCCACGGCATCAAGGAAATCATGAAGAAGTCGAAGGAACTCGGCATGCAGACCTTCGACCAGGCGCTGTTCAACCTGTTCGAGGAGGGGCGCATCACCTACGAGGACGCGCTGCGCTTCGCCGACTCGATGAACGAGGTACGGCTGATGATCAAGCTCAACAGCAAGGAGTCCCAGGCCACCGACCGCGCCGCCGGCATCCAGCACCTGGATATAGTCTGAACTAGCGCCGGTTACCGCCGGCGACGATTTCGATGTTGTACAGGCGGCATTCGAGCGGGCCGTTGTAGAGCGGGATCTTGCGCGAGGTCTGCAGCCGGATCAGCTTCGGCAGGCGCGTGTCGGCCGAGAGGAACCAGCAGCTCCAGCCGGCGAAGTGCTGCTTGAGCGCGTTGCCCAGCGCCGGGTAGAAAGCGGCGAGTTCTTCCTGGCTGCCCAGGCGCTCGCCATAAGGTGGGTTCGCTACCATGACGCCTGAATCAGCCGGCGCCGAACGCGTCAGCAGGTCGGCCGGTTCCAGCGTGACCAGCCCGTCGAGGCCGGCCCCGGCGAGGTTCTGGCGCGTGCGCGCC
>JALHNN010000144.1 GCA_022843505.1 Sulfuritalea sp. | reverse complement strand
GGCCAGCGTCTTCGGCAAGCTGCAAAGCTACGCGGTGCGCGTCTCCTGGAAGCAGGAGCTGAAGCCGCTGCTGGAAGAGATCTTCGACGGCGTGGCCTACCGCCCGGTGCTGGACGGCATCGAGGCCCGGCACAAGGAAGTGCTCAAGGGCCGATTGTTCATCGCCCTGCACATGCACGCCGGCGACGGCAACGTGCACACCAACATCCCGGTGAACTCGGACAACTACGCCATGCTGCAGACGGCCTACCACACGGTCGAACGCATCATGACGCTGGCGCGCGATCTGGGCGGCGTGATCTCGGGCGAGCACGGCATCGGCATCACCAAGCTGGAGTTCCTCGGCGAGGACGAGATCCGGCCCTTCCGCGACTACAAGCGCCGGATCGACCCGGACGGCCACTTCAACCGCGGCAAGCTGATGGACCTGCCGCAGATGCGCGCCGACCTCACCAACGCCTACACGCCCTCCTTCGCCCTGCTCGGCGTCGAGTCGCTGATCATGGAGCAGTCGGACATCGGGCGCATTTCGGACTCGATCAAGAACTGCCTGCGCTGCGGCAAGTGCAAGCCCGTGTGCTCGACCCACGTGCCGCGCGCCAACCTGCTCTACAGCCCGCGCAACAAGATCCTCGGCACCTCCCTGCTGGTCGAGGCCTTCCTGTATGAAGAGCAGACCCGGCGCGGCATCTCGCTGCAGCATTTCGACGAGTTCGGCGACGTCGCCGAGCACTGCACGGTCTGCCACAAGTGCGTCAATCCCTGCCCGGTGGACATCGACTTCGGCGACGTCTCGGTGTCCATGCGCAACTTCCTGCGCCGCCAGGGCAAGAAGAAGTTCAGCCCCGGCTCGGCCGCGGCCATGGCTTTCCTGACCGCCACCGATCCGGCGACCATCAAGCTGGTGCGCGCCGGCATGATCCAGCTCGGCTACAAGGCGCAGCGCCTGGGCCACTCGCTGGCGAAGTCCTTCGGCCTAATCCAGGACTCCGTCCGCCACCCGCCGGCGACCCTGGGCCGGCCCAAGATCAAGGCCCAGGTGATCCACTTCCTCAACAAGCCGCTGCCGAAGAACGTGCCGACGCGCACCTCGCGCGCGCTGCTGGACATCGAGGACGACACGCTGATCCCGGTGATCCGCAACCCGAAGCGTGCCAGCGAGGACGCCGAGTCGGTGTTCTATTTCCCCGGCTGCGGTTCGGAGCGCCTGTTCTCGCAAGTCGGCCTGGCCACCCAGGCCATGCTCTGGCATGCCGGTGCCACCACGGTGCTGCCGCCGGGCTACCTCTGCTGCGGCTACCCGCAAACGTCTTCCGGCGACGAGGACAAGGGCCAGGCCATCACCACCGCCAACCGGGTGCTTTTCCATCGCGTCGCCAATACGCTGAACTACCTCGACATCCGCACCGTGGTGGTGTCCTGCGGCACCTGCATGGACCAGCTGCTGAAATACGAATTCGGCAAGATCTTCCCCGGCTGCCGCCTGGTCGACATCCACGAATGGCTGTTCGAGAACGGCATCAAGCTCGAAGGCCCCGACGGACAACTGCGCGGCACGCAGTACATGTACCACGAGCCCTGCCACACACCGATGAAGCACCACTCCGGCATCAAGGTGGCGAATGCCCTGATGGGCCAGCGGGTGGACCTCAACGACCGCTGCTGCGGCGAGTCCGGCACGCTGGCGGTGACCCGGCCCGACGTCTCGACCCAGGTGCGCTTCCGCAAGCAGCAGGAGATGGAAGCCGGCGCGGCGCGCCTGCGCGACGATGCGGCAAGAGTCGGCGCTGGCACTACGGCGAACGGCGCAAAGCAGGAGGTGAAGATCCTCACCTCCTGCCCCTCCTGCCTGCAGGGGCTGTCACGCTACGAGAACGACGCCGAGATTACCGCCGACTACATCGTGGTCGAGATGGCGAAAACCCTGCTGGGCCCCGACTGGCTGCAGGACTACCTGCGCGCCGCCAATGCTGGCGGCATCGAACGGGTATTGCTGTGAGCGGCGTAGCAGGGGCCCCGCGCAGCGGGGATGCGTGCCAGGCGAACGGCAATGCGAGCCGACAGCGCCAGACGTCGATCATCCCTGCTGGCTCGGAGGCGAGGCTGTGAATTCAACGGCCATGGAATCCAGCCGGCCGCTCGACAAGCGGCCCTTCTTCTGGATGCTGGGCATTCTGTGCGCCCTGGTCGCGATCGTGCTGGCCTTCCAGTTCGCCGGCCACCAGCGCCTGCACAACACCGCGCTGTGGCAGCACTTCCGCCCGGTCACCCTGGTTTCGCCGCCGCAAACCGGAAAGCCGGTCGAAGTCATCGATACGCGCCGCGTCGCCCACGTCGTGGTGCAGACCGAAAAGGGCCTCTACTTCCTGACCGGCGCCAAGCATGTGCCCGCGGACGGCGCGCAACTGGTGGTACAGGCCAACGAGCGCTGGGACCTCTACCTCTGCGCCGCCGACGGCAGCCGCTGCATGAGCATCCATTCCTTCTGCGCCGACGCGGTCTGGCCCGATCTCCAGCGTGATGACAAGGGGCGCATCGAGGGCTGTTACGCGCCGCGCGCACTCGACACCCCGGCGCCCGAACCAAGCGAAGTCAAGCCGCTGACCGCGGTGCCGGGAGGCGTTGGCAAGCGCAAGCGCCCGCCGCCCGCGGTGGGCATGTCCCACCCGCGCGAATGGGGCTGGCGCATGGGGCTGCCCGTCCCCTCGCGCTAGCCGGGCGAGACTGGCACAGAGGAGAGGATTGGCGCTATGCTTCGCGGATGCCGACGACCACCGACTGCGAACTCTGCGCCACGCCCGGAGGCGAACTGCTCTGGGAAAGCGCCCTGTGTCGCGTGGTTCGCGTCACCGACGCCTCCGGCCAAGCCTTTCCCGGATCCTGCCGCGTCATCCTCCAGCGCCATGTCGCCGAGATGAGCGAGCTCGATGCGGGCGAGGCTCACCGCCTGATGGCCGCCGTGCTGGCCACCGAACGCGCGTTGCGCAAGGCCCTGCGGCCCGACAAGATCAACCTGGCCAGCCTCGGCAACCTCGTGCCCCACCTGCACTGGCACGTGGTCCCGCGCTGGCGCGACGACAGCCACTTCCCCGCGCCGATCTGGGCCGCGCCGCAACGTCAAGCCGTGCCGCACGACATCGGATCCACCGACGACCTGCGGCGCGCCATCAAAGCCGAACTCTCGACCGTGACCGACCTGACATGAACTTCGAACTGCCCCCGACCGGAACCGAGCAGCCCCCCGCCTTCACCACCGCCGTCGCCTGCCAGGACTGGCTGGCGACGGTACCGCTGGCGAATGCGGTGCAGGCCCAGGCGACGCTGCTGCGGCAGTTGAACCTGTTGCATCGCTTCTCGCTGCCGAAAGCCGAGCGCTTCGCCATCCTCGAAGTCATTCGCCGCCCGCTGTGCGAGGTGCAGGACGACGCGTCCAGGAAGTTCGCCGGCAAACCGCTGCCGCTGGCGCCGCACGAGCAGGCGGCGCTGGAAACCTCGCTCAATGTCTGGCTGGAACTGGCCCTGGGCTATCTGCGCTGTTTCGACGAATGCTGCGGCGGCGTCTCGTCCCCGCGCGCCGCGCTGGAAAAGCTGCGCGACCAGTGCGCGGCCGACCCCAAACTGTCGCACCAGGGCGCCCTGATGGCCGAGCGCACCGTTGCCGTGTTCGCCGACTGGCAGCTCGACCTCTGCCGCGGCGGCCTTCTGCCCGACGCGATGTACTGGCAGAAGCTGCACCAGATCCTGCAGGCGGCCGATGCGCTCGGCATCGCCACCCATGCCGTGCACGACATGGCGCACCACGGCAGTTCGCTGACCACCGCGCTCGCCGCCTATGCCGAATGCTGCCTGCTCAGCACCGCCAACGCCTATGAGCTGCCGGCCCGCCACCTGGCCTGGGTGGCACGCTGGGCACGGCGCTGGGGGCCCAAGCTGGCGCTGCTGACCGCGCCGCCCGAGGACCTCCGCCAGCGTGCCGTGCCGCTCTGGGTGGATCTCGAATCCGATCGGCCGCCGAGCTACCTGCCGCGCCAGACCGAAGGCGGCCGCTGGCTGGAAACCACCGAGCTGCGCAAGAGCCTGATCGCCCGTCTCGCCCTGCTCGAACAGGGCCGCGCGCCGGGGGAGCTCCAGCTCGGCGACGACGTCACCCAGCCGGCCGCAACCCATCTGCTGCAGCGCGTGCTGCAGCGCTGGTGCAAGGGCGGGGTGACTCGGCGCCAGGACCGCCACCCCGCCAACGAGGAATGCAAGGTCATCATCGGCCTGGAGAACGTGCACTTCGAACTCTCCGGTCGCACCCCGTTTCGCGCGCCCTCGCTGTCCGATTCCACCCTGCGCCGCGAACGCGAGGAATTCGAAACCTTCGGCAACCACAGCCAGCGCCACGCCGCCGCCGGCAAGGGCGACGCGCATGTCGAAACCTGGCGCGTGGTCGACGAGTCGACCTCGGGCCTGCGCGTCCGGCGCCCGCTCAAGGAGGGCGCGCGCGTCGGCCCCGGTCAGGTGGTGGCGGTGAAGATCGGCGACGGCCCCTACTATGTCCTCGGCAACGTGCGCTGGGTGTTGCGCGAAGGCGACAACTCGCTGATCGCCGGCCTCCAGCTGTTCCCCGGCGAAGCCCGCCCGGCGGCGCTGCGCGCGCTGGACGCGGCGGGCGGGCGCTCGGTGTGGCAGCAGGGATTCACGCTGCCGGCAATTCCCGCGCTCAAGGAATCCGCCAGCCTGGTCATGCCGGCCGGCACCTTCCGCCTCGATCGTCTGGTCGAGGTGATGGCCGATCAGAATACGGCGACGCGCAAGCTGTTCCGCGTGCTCGACCGCGGCATCGAATTCGAGCGCTGCAACTACTACGACTGAACGCGGTGCGCCGGAAAGGCGATGCTGAATGTCGAGCCGCGCCCCGGCGCGCTTTCGATGTGCAGTGTCGCCTGGTGGCGCTCCAGGACGTGCTTGACGATGGCGAGGCCAAGCCCCGTGCCGCCCGCCTCTCGCGAGCGGCCGCGGTCGACGCGATAGAAGCGCTCGGTCAGTCGCGGCAGGTGCTCGGCGGCAATGCCGATGCCGCTGTCGCGCACTGAAAATATCGCGCCGGTTTCGCCGTCGGCGCGCCAGCCCAGAGTGATGTCGCCGCCGTCCGGCGAATAGCGCACGGCATTGCCGGCGAGGTTGGCCAGGGCCGAGCGCAGTTCGCGCACGCTGCCCAGCAGCCAGGCCGGGCCGGTATTCTCGAGCGTGATGCGATGGCGTCCGGCCGACAGCGTGCGCACCTCCTGCAGGATGTCCTCGAGCAGGGCCGCGACGCCGACGCGATCCTCCAGCGGCGGCGGGGCATCGGTTTCGAGGGCCGACAAGGTCAGCAGGTCCTCGATCAGTTGCCGCATGCGCCGCGCCTGCTCGTCGGCGGTGCGCAGGTAGCCGGCGATCGTCGCGGGCGGCGAATCTTCCAGCGCATCCTGCGCCGTTTCGATGAATCCCATGGTGACAGTCAGCGGCGTCTTCAGCTCGTGCGAGACATTGGCGACGAAGTCGCGGCGCATCGTCGCCAGCTTCTGCAGCTGGGTCACGTCGCGCACCAGCAGCAGGGTCCGGCCGGCGGCGAAGGGTGATGCCTGGACCTGCAATACGCGCCCCGGATTGCGCCGGGTGCGCAGTTCGAGGGGAATGCCGCGGTGGTCCGTATCGTCGAGGTAGGCAAGAAAATCGGGCTCGCGCAGCAGGTGGGTGATGCGGCTGCCGGTATCGGTCGCGGCCTTGAGTCCGAAGCAGAGCTCGGCCTGCTGGTTCATCCACTCGATGGCGCGGTAGCCGTCAAGGATCACCACGCCGTCTGGCAGGGCCTCGGCGGCGCGGCGAAAACGCGCCAGCTCCTGGGTCGCCTGCTCGCGCTCGGCGCTGGCCAACCGCCCGCGCCGATGCAGGGCGTCGAAGGCCACGCCCCAGACGCCGCTGGCCGAAGGCGTCGGCGTGCCCAGCGGGGCAGCCGCCCAGCGGATCAGAAGCATGGCCAGCCAGAGCTGGCGCAGGAAGAACACTCCCAGCGCGGCGAAAGCCATCAGCGTCGCGCCGCGCTCGCCATGGACGAACCAGCCGGCGATGCCGGCGAGCAGGATCAGCGCCAGCGCCGTCAGCAGCTCGGCAATGACAGCCTTCACTGCGCCGAGATCCGGTAGCCGCTGCCGCGCACCGTCTGGATCAGGCTGTCGTGGCCGGTGGCCTCAAGGGCGGCGCGCAGGCGGCGGATATGCACATCCACGGTGCGCTCCTCGACAAAGACATGGTCGCCCCAGACCTGATCGAGCAGCTGCGTGCGGCCGTGGACGCGCTCGGGATGGGTCATCAGGTAGTGCAGCAGGCGGAACTCGGTCGGGCCGAGATTGATTTCCCGTGCCCCTGCCGTGACCCTGTGCGCTGCCGGGTCGAGGCGCAGCCCGCCGAGTTCGACGGCATCGTCCGTCGCCTGTGGCGCGTTGCGCCGCAGCACGGCCTTGATCCGCGCCATGAGTTCGCGCGGGCTGAAGGGCTTGGTGACGTAATCGTCGGCGCCGACGTCGAGGCCTTCGATCTTGTCGCGCTCCTCGGCGCGCGCCGTGAGCATGATGATGGGCAGGCGGCGCGTACGGGCATCGGCGCGCAGCCGGCGGGCCAGATCGATGCCGCTCATGCCGGGCAGCATCCAGTCGAGGAGCACCAGGTCGGGCAAGGCCTTCTGCACCTCGCACTTCGCCGCTTCGGCGTCGGCCGCGAGGATCACGCTGTAGCCGGCGCGATGCAGGTTCACCTCGATCAGCGACTGGATCGTCGGCTCGTCTTC